>NZ_CALAYQ010000154.1:0-35234 GCF_937894855.1 uncultured Zoogloea sp. | reverse complement strand
GCACGATATGCGGAAGAAGCGTTCGTCCTTGGTCTCCGACCAGAGTTCGCGCAGGATCGCCAGCCGCGTGTTGCCGCCGTTGCGGATGATGTAGTGGTCCTCGCCGGGCCGGCGGGTGATGGCTGGCGCCGCGTCCAGGCCGCGCTCGCGGATGGACGCCTTGATTTCCTCGTAGGCGGGGTTGCGCTTCATGCGCGGGTCATGGTCGTAGGGCCGCAGCTGGTCCAGCGTCACGACCATGGGCGTGTCCGCGATCGGGTCGCTCAAGGCCGTAGCCGCTGGGCCGCTGCGCTCGAAGCCGGCCGCGAGCAGCTTGCCGGCCATGTCCTGCGAGGTCATGTCAGCCATGGCCGCACCCCTCGCAGTCCCCACGACCGCCGGCCGGCGCCATGCGGGCCTCTCGCTCGGCGCGGCGGATCTGCGCACGGGCGTTCAATTCGGCCCGGTGGTCGCTCGCGGTCGAACTGGTGTAGATCGCCGCGCAGCCGGCCTTGGTGAACTTGAGGTGCCCGCCCGGCGTGCGCTTGACGTGCCAGCCTTCACCGACCGCGAACTCGATCAGCGCGCGCAGCCGCTTGTGGCCGCGGGCCAGTTCATGTGCGTTCGCCATGGGACCTCCCGGCATCAAGAGGACGTGGCGGGCGACCGGACATTGCGGCAAATCTGTCCTGCCATTGCGGGAACAGCTCGCTCGCGAGCGCGCGCATCGTGTCGAGCGAGGCCGGCGCGACCCTGCCGGGCGGCTGGCGGTGCTCGACCCGATGCACCGGCAGGCCGCGCGTCGCGGCGCGCGGATAGGCTTCGATGGCTGGCACGTCGGTGGCGAGCACGCGGATGCCGGCATGGTCTTGGAACAGGTCGCGCAGGGCCTGCTGGATCAGTCGGGCGTTCGCCGACACCGGGTGGACGCGGTTGATGAGCAGGTGCAGCGGCGGCGGTTCGATGCCCAGGTGCCGGTACGGCGCGATGTCTTCGAGCAACTGCATGGTGCCGCGTCGAAGCTCCCGGGCCGCGAGGATTTCCGGCGTGACGGGCGACAGCGCAAGGTCGGAGGCGAGCACCGCCATCTCCAGCAGCACGGAACGCGCGCCCTGGGTGTCGATCAGCACCAGGTCGTAGAGGGGAGCAAGTGCTGGCAGCAGATGCCGCAGCCGCAGGCGGCCATCCGGCGCATGCAGCAATAAGGTGTTCAGCTCGCCCCGGTGGTCGTTGGACAGCACCAGGTCCAGGCCCGCGATGATCGTGCGGGACACGAGCTGGCCAAGGTCGCGCTCGTTGAAGGCCAACAGCTCATAGATGCCGCCCGGCGCGCGCTGGGTCAGTTCGTAGTAGGAGGACAAGGTGGGCTGCACGTCGAGATCGAGCAGCAGCACGCGCAGGCCCGCGTCCGCGGCGAGCCCGCCCAGGTTGGCGGCCGTCGTGGTCTTGCCGACGCCGCCCTTCGTTGAAATGATGGATACGACCTGCATGGCGCTCTCCGGCTGGGAATGGGAAGTCCGCGGGAGAACGGGTCAGGTCCGGTGGTTGAGGCGCTCGGCGATCCACTGGTCGATTTCGATCGAATCCCAGCCGACGGCGCGCACGCCCAGGCGCAGCGCCTGGGGAAACTGGCGCTTCTTCATCAGGTTGTAAATGTGGGCGCGTTTGAAGCCGGACTTGGCTTCGACTTCATCGAGCCGCAGGATGCGGCGCTCGTTCGGCGGGAGTACAGGGGGCTGCGACATGGCGGTCACTCCTGAACGCTCGGTGGCGTTTGTTGGCGTGACCTCTATTCAATAGACCTGGCTGCGGAAAGACATTGCAAATGCAATCTCCGCGGTTGCACATACAAGCTGGAAAAACCTCATGCGCTTGCGCTACGGACGTACTTCCTGGCGTTGGCGAACTTGCCGTTCAAGGTTCGCTCCGTGATGCCCATGGTGCCGCCGAAGTGGGCGACCAATGCCGAGACGAGTGCCTCCTGTGTTTTGAAGCTGGAATAGGGCACACCCGAAGGGGACTGGCCCAGCATCAGCGTCAGCATCCCGCCGATGATGTTGAGATACGTCGTCTCCGCTCGCTCGCTGATCTCGCATTGCTTGGAAGCCAGCAGCGCGGTGGACTGCTTGAGCAAGGTGTCGCGCTGCTCCTGCAATTCCTGCATCTGGCGACGCGCATGCTCCAGGGCCGCCTGAAGGGCCAGTCGCTCGATCAGGATCGCCTGTCCTGTTTCCAAGGTGATAAAAGGATGCGCCATGCGTTCGCCACGGCTGAACAGGAATCCTGGCCGGTGCTCGGGATAGTGGTTGCGCATCCAGCGCTTCAGATCGACATGGCGAACGGTCAGATCCGGCGACTGCAGCAGCTTCGGATCATTGAGCGTGATGCCATTCTGGCCGTAGGGCAGCTCCCCGTTGAGGATGCCGTCATAGATACGCTCCGAGTACAGCCGGCACTCATTCCATCGCGGGCAATTCAACGATGGAGGCAGGAAGCGCGGTGACGCGATCGCAGCCAGGATCATCGGCAGGTACCGCAGCAACCCGGCCCACCGTATGGCAGCCTCGATGGGACGATAGAACACCTTCGATGTTGGAATGTCCTTGTGCATGTCTTCGTCTCCTTTCGGAAGCGCTACATCACCGGCTCCTTTCTTGCCCTGCCAAGGGCTGCTGTGTCGTTATGACCTTCCGCGGGTGCCTGGGAAGATGCCCTGAACGTAGACGGGCGAGGTGATTGGTTTGGCGTCCGCTGTAGGTGGCCTCGTCTTGCTCGTTGTGCAAGAATCGATCGGTTGCCGGCCCATCGAGCGATGAGGACGAAAGCTCGATATTGGCGCTCACGGTACCAGCGTCATGCGCTGCGCTGTTCCCCGCAAAACCGATTTGGTATGGTCTGATACGGCGATGGTTTCAGAAGCTGCGATCAACGGCTTCTGTTCTCCGGGACCTAGGGTCGGCAGAGAAAATCCGGCGGTGTCATATCTGCCCCGGATGCTGATATAGCGATATAGCATCACCCGCGCAGGTCCAGATGACTGCCAACCTGAGATTCGATGCTCACAAGTCCGTAGCAGTTGGTCTACTTGCTCTCTGGTTTCGAGACTGGAAGTGTTGTCGTCCGGTCCGAGGTAGATGGGCGGGGTGATGAATGCCCTGGCATTCCAGGAAGTGGCTTTGCCTAACATGCTCATGGTAAAATTCCCCAGGCTTACTTTGGAATTCCGTTCGGGTGTACTCGGGCCGAGTTCTGGCTTTTAAATTCAACACTTTGGTCTGTCCATGACCCGTACCGCTTCGACCAACATCGCTCTGTGGTGGCGCTTCCAATAGGAAGCGGCATGTCGTTGCGGTCTTGACCGCACCTTGCCGCCGTACCGGCAGGCAAGGTTTCAAGAAGGCTCCCCGGCACGGCGGCTCCAAGATTTGAGGAGATTGCCCGATGCCCTTGGCACCCCAGCCCCGTCGTAGAACTGATGCCCCGCGCGCTGTGTCGCCGCGAGGGGTAGGTCTGTCCGCCCAGTCTCAGCACTTGGCCCTGGCATGCGGGCGCCGTCGCTGCGTCAGTACACCGCACTGGCGCACGCCAAGACATCTCTCAGGAGCCCTTGCTACCTTGAGCCAGCACATGCTCGCGCTTCGTCCATCGCAATCAACTGTCGATGTGTGTAATAAAGTGGGTAATGGAGGTTGTGTGTAATGGAAAACATTAATGAAATCAAGGACTTAGAATCATGAGACTCCTGATGATCGACAACTACGACAGCTTTACCCAGGGCGCCGCGGCGGTAGCCCCGTCCTGACGTCGAGGCTGCCCAGCCTTGCTCAAGACCCGCCCGCATGGCGGGTTTTTCTTGGATGCGCGAGGTGAACGTAGATCCGGCGGGCAGAACAGCTTTCAAGCCAGCCAGCCCCGGGCGTCCACCACCGCCTCACACTTCTCGCAGCCCACCCACGGCAGGCAGTCGCACGGCAGCTCGAAGTAATGCGCGCCCGCCTGCGCCGGCGCAGCCTTCGTCCGGACGGCCGCTGCGGGCTTGGCGGCGGCTTCCATCAGATCGCCCTGGGCCGGCAGCCAGCGCTCGAAGGCCGCCAGATTGGGAACACTCTGGACGTACCACAGCTTCTTTGCCGGATCCCAGCGGGCGCCCAGGCGCTTGGCTTCGTCCTTCTCGGCAAACGGTACGCGCAGGTAGGTTTTCATGGCGGATCACTTTCCAGTCAGGCGCGACGAGAGCCGGCGCCGTTTCTCGGCGCCCCGCTGACTCTGCCGCATGTCAAACACGAACGACGCCACAGCCACCAGCGCGGCGGCGACGCATGCGCCGATGATGATGTAACCCACGATTCCGTGCATTTTTGATCGCACCTGGATTGACGGAGATGTAACCCCGGCGTAACCCCAACGAAAAAGCCGACCCTCGCGGATCGGCCTATCTCGTTGATTTTTATGGTGCCGGTGAAAGGAATCGAACCCTCGACCTTCGCATTACAAGTGCGCTGCTCTACCAACTGAGCTACACCGGCAGATCGCCGCTTTCCGGCCACGCCGGAAACATCCCGATATGCATGGACGGCAAAGGCCGGCCTGAACTATCCTTGGGAGTGGCGCAGGCCCCGGCGAGGGCCGGATTATAAACACAAAGCGACCCAACCACGCAGCCCCTACTCAGCGCATGTCTACTGCCCAGAAGCCGGACGTCCCCAGCCTCTCTCCTGTCGGCCCGGCCAAGCCACCGATCCGCCTGCTTTTCATCGAAGACTCCGAAAACGACGTCATCCTGCTGCTGCATCGCTTCCGTAACGCAGGCTACGCCCCCACCTACCTGCAGGTGGCGTCCGAGGAGGGCCTGCTCGAGGCGCTGCAGCGCGAGAGCTGGGACGTCATCCTGTGCGATCACAACCTGCCGGGCTTCAACGCCCAGGCGGCCCTGCGCAGCACCCAGGAGCTCGGCGTCGATCTGCCCTTCATCATCGTTTCCGGGGTGATGCAGGAAGACGAGGCCATCGCCGCGATGCGCGCGGGCGCCCACGACTATCTCAGCAAGAACAAGCTCGACCGCCTGGTGCCCGCCGTCGAGCGCGAGATGCGCGAAGTCGTCAACCGCCGCGAGAAGCGCCAGGCCGAACAGACCCTGCGCCAGAGCGAGGCACGCCTGCGCGCCCTCACCGACAACATCCCCGGCGTGGTCTTCCAGATGGGCTACACGCCGGACGGCATGCTCGGCTTTCAGTATCTGTCCGAAGCCGCGACGATGCTCTTCGGCACCTCGGCCGAGGAGCTCATCGGCAGCTCGGCCGGCTGGATGAACTGGCTGCTCAACGAAGACCTGCCCGGCTTCATGGAGGCCGCCAGCGTGTCGGCCGAGAACCTCTCCACCCTCAACTGGGAAGGCCGCATCCAGCTCTCCACCGGCGAGCAGAAGTGGATCAACCTGCGCAGCTCGCCGCGCCTGTCCGAGATGGGCGCCGTGGTGTGGGAAGGCGTGATGTGGAACATCACCCACAGCAAGCACGTCGAGGCCGACCTGCGCGAATCCCGCAGCCAGCTCGCGGCCCTCTCCAACCACCTCCAGCGCATCAAGGAAGACGAGCGCGAGCGCATCGCCCGGGACGTCCACGACGTGCTCGGTGGTACCCTCGTTGCCATGAAGTTCGAGATGTCCCTGCTGGAGGCCAAGCTGGATGTGAACCTCGCCCAGGCCCGGGAGCGCGCCCGCAACGTGGGGCGGATGGTGGACGACGCCATCGCCACCGTGGGCCGCGTCACCCGCGAGCTGCGCCCTGGCATCCTCAAGGATTTCGGCCTCGCCGCGGCGATCGAATCCCAGGGCGAGGACTTCGCCCAGCGGACGGGCATCGCCTGTAACATTCTTTGTACCGACCACGACCTCGACCCGGACTACGATACGGCTCTGGCCTTCTTCCGGGTGTTCCAGGAGGCGCTGACCAACGTCAGCAAACACGCAGGCGCGACCGAGGTGAACGTGAGACTCATGCAGGAAGGTGACGAAGTGGTGCTCGAGATCGCCGATGACGGCTGCGGTCTCGCCGCAACCGATCTGCAGAAGCCCCGCTCCTTCGGCCTGCGGGGCATCCGCGAACGGCTGGCCAGTCTCGGCGGGCGCCTGGATCTCACCGACATCCAGCCCCACGGCACCCGCCTCGCCCTGCGCGCGCCCCTCCTGCCGGCCTCGCCGGACGAGCCCAACCCCACCAGGAGCCTTGCATGAGCAAGCCCATCCGCGTACTGATCGCCGACGACCACGCCATCGTCCGCCAGGGCCTGCGCCAGATCCTCTCCGACACCGCCGATCTCACCGTGGCCGGCGAAGCCGAAAACGGCGTGCAGGCCGTGCAGCTCGTCCGCTCGGGCGAGTGGGACGTGGTGCTGATGGACGTCTCGATGCCCGACCGCAACGGCATCGACGCCCTCAAGATCATCAAGAAGGAATTCCCGCGCCTGCCGGTGCTCATCCTCAGCATGTACCCCGAGGAGCAATACGCGATCCGCGCCCTCAAGGCCGGCGCGGCGGGCTACCTCACCAAGCAGAGCGCGCCGGAGCTCCTCGTCACCGCGATCCGCCAGGTGGCCAGCGGCAAGAAGTACGTCAGCCCGTCCCTCGCCGAAGAGCTCGCCAATGCCATCGGCGAAGACAGCGAACGCCCGCCCCACGAAAAGCTCTCGGATCGCGAGTATCAGACCCTGTGCATGATCGCCTCCGGCAAGACGCCCACCGAGATCGCCGAGGCCCTCAACCTCAGCGTCAAGACGGTGAGCGTCTATCGCGCACGTCTCCTCGAGAAGATGAACCTGCGCAACAACGCCGAACTCACCCACTACGGGCTCAAGCACGGCCTGGCCGAATAGCCGCCGGGTTTCATTTTTTCGTTTTTTTCTGCGACGGCCGCGCCCGACAGCCTCAAGGCATGTGGGGCACGGCCGTTATTCAACGGGCTTACCAGAAGCGCCGTCACCCACCCTCACCCGGCACCGGGGCCTGAGATGAAGATGGCAGCTCGCAAACCGCCCAGCGCAGACACGCCATGAACGAACCCAGCCATCCCTCGGACATCGCCCGCGAAGCCTTCCGTCAACTGGCCCTGCGCCGGATCGCCCCCACTCCCGACAACTACCAGACCCTCTACCACGAGATCGCCGGCACTCCCGCCGACGAAGCCTTCCCCGAGCGCGCCCTCAAGCAGATCGCCGCCTCCCTGCCCCGGCACAACCACGAAGCCCTGCGCATCGCGCGGGATTTCGACACCGCCGTTGCCCAGGCCGACTGGGCCGGGATCGGCGCGGCCATCACCAACGCCATCGCCGCCACCGACAGCCAGGGCATCAACTGGGGCTGCCTGCTGCGCGACCTGATCGCCGGATGGGACCGACGCCAGGCCGGCCTCACCCAGGCCCGCAAGCGCGAGATGCTCGACCGCGTGCTGAGCGCCTCCGGCACCAACCCGGAACGCCTCGCCGAAAGGCTCCAGGGCCTGCTGCGGGCATGGAGCCGCAACGCCGCCGACGACGAGCCGCCGGCCCCGATCGGCGATCTTGCCCCGCCGGCCCCCGTCGATCGCACCAATCCTGCCACACCGGCCTTTGCCGAGATGCTGGCCTGCCTGCTCGACAGCATCGCCAGCCAGGCCCGCCCCGCCGACGCCGATTTCGCCACCGAAGCCCGCGAGCTGGCCGTCGCCCTGCGCCAGCAGCCGCTCCGCCTTCCCGCCGACGCGCTGCAGCAGCGTCTCGACAAGCTGCGCGCCGGCCTCGAATGGGCCACCGAAGACCAGCACGCCCTGCGCGACGCCCTCCAGCGCGTGCTCCAGCTCATCCTCGAGAACATCGGCGAGCTGGTGGTGGACGACCGCTGGCTCCACGGCCAGATCACCCTGATGGGCGAGATGTTCGCCCATCCCCTCGACGTGCGCGTGCTGGGCGAACTCGAAAGCCGCCTGCGCGACGTGATCGACCGCCAGAGCGCCATCAAGCTGGAGCTCTCCGACGCCCAGCTGCGCCTCAAGGAGATGCTCTCGCGCTTCGTCGATCGGCTGGGTGAATTCACCGACTCCACCGGCGACTACCACGCCAAGATCGAACGCTCCGCCGAACGCATCGCTGCCGCCCAGGACATCGCAGAGCTCACCGACGTGATCGCCGACGTGATGCGCGAGACCCGCAGCGTGCAGGCCTCCACCGCCCGCTCCCGGGACGAGCTCGTCGCCCTGCGCAGCCGCGTGGACGAAGCCAACACCGAGATCACCCGCCTCCAGCACGAACTCGAGCAGACCAGCGAGCTCATCCGCCACGACCCGCTCACCGGCGTCCTCAACCGCAAGGGCCTCGACGAAGCCCTCGCCCGCGAGACCGCCTTCGCCCAGCGCCGCGGCACGCCTCTGTGCCTCGGGCTGCTCGACATCGACAACTTCAAGCAGATCAACGACATCCACGGCCACCAGACCGGCGACGAGGCGCTCCAGCACCTCACCGAGGTCGTCCGCGAGAACATCCGCCCGCAGGATTCCGTCGCCCGCTACGGCGGCGAAGAGTTCGTCATCCTGCTCCCCGACACCGGCCTCGAGGCCGCCGTAGCCGCCCTCGTCCGCCTGCAACGCGCCCTCACCAAGCGCTTCTTCCTGGCCCGTCAGCAAAAGCTGCTGATCACCTTCAGCGCCGGTGTCGCCCAGTTGCTCGAAGGGGAAGACCCCGAGCAGGCCCTCGACCGCGCCGACAAGGCCATGTACATCGCCAAACGCTCCGGCAAGAACCGCGTCCTCGCCGCCCACTGACAGCCGCCGGGTAGGCTGCGCGGCGCAGACTATGCTAGATTTATGGGCTTATGCGCATGTTCTCCACCCACGCCGCGGCGCTTGCCGCCCTGGCCGTCACCCTGCCGCTCCTTTCCGGTCCCGCAGCCCGGGCTGAATCCCTCGGCCGGCTGTTCCACACCCCAGCCGAACGCGCCCGCATCGACCGCCCCCCGCAGCCCGACGCCACGCCAGCCCCGCCGCCGCGCCTTGACGGCATCATCACCCGCAGCGCCGGCAGGCCCGTGATCTTCGTCGACGGCCAGGCCACCCCCGCCGACACCCGCCAGGTCCGCATCGACGACGCCAGCGCCCGCGTGACCACCCCGGACGGCCGGCACCACCTGCTGCGCGTCGGCGACTCCCCCCTCAACACCGGCGCCCCCTGATGCGCACCGGGCCCGCCCGGCGCCGGCAACGGGGGATGCTCCTGCCCGCCCTGATCGTGCTCCTCGCCGTGGGCGGCCTTGGCTGGCTGCTGTCGCGCCAGGACAGCGCCGCCCACCGGGATCTCATCCGCGAGGCCCGCACCGCCGACGCCCTCGCCACCGCCCGCGAAGCCCTCCTCGGCTACGCCGCCACCTACCGCAACCGGGAGCATGCCAACGCCGACTTCGGCTACCTGCCCTGCCCCGACCTCGACGGCGACGGCTCGTCCGAAACCTGCGGCACCAAGGGCCAGACCAGCATCGGCCGGCTGCCCTACCTCACCCTCAACCTGCCCGACCTGCGCGACGGCAACGGCGAATGCCTGTGGTACGCCGTCTCCGGCAGCTTCAAGAACAACCCCAAGCCCGACGCCCTCAACAGCGACAGCACCGGCAGCTTCCAGCTCATCGACGACGCAGGCGCCACCCGCCCCCTTGCCGGCGACCAGAGCGGCCGCGCCGCGGCCCTCGTCATTGCCGCTGGCGCCCCACAGGCAGGCCAATCCCGCAGCGCCGGCCCGGCCCGCTGCGGCGGCGACTCCGAAGCCCGCCAGGTGCGCGAATACGTCGAAGCCCTCGAAGCCGCCGACGCCCACGGCATCACCCCCGTCCGCACCAGCGCCGGCAACGACCGCCTGGCGGCGATCACCACCGACGACATCTACCGCCAGCTCAAACGCCGGCCCAGCTACGCCGGCTGGCTGCAGCAGGTAATCCAGGCCAGCGCCGACTGCCTCGCCAGCCTGCCCGCGGCGGTGGCGCCGGAGCGCGTCGGCCCGGTCGAACTCGGCCGCCTGCCCGCGCTCGACAAGCTCACCGGCACCTGCCGCAACGAAACCCTGCGCGACGCCGTCGCCAACTGGGCTGAGGCCATGCGTTACGCCCGCTGCGCAGACGGCACCGACTGCCTCGCCGGCATCGGACGGCGCTGCCGCGGCGCGCTGATTTTTGGCGGCGAACGTGCCGACGCCAGCCAGCGCCGGGTTGATCCCGCTGACCGCCTCGTCACCCGCAACTACCTCGAAGCCGACACCCTCGCCGCCCTGGCCACCGGCCAGCTCGGCAGCCTGCCCACCACCTTCGCCATCACCGCGCCCGACCGCCCGGCCAGCGCCGACATCGCCCTATGCATTCCCTGATCCACGCCGCCGCGCCCCGGCGCCACCGCGGCTTCACTCTCGTCGAGATGGCCGTCGTGCTGCTCGTCCTCACCCTCCTCGCTGGCGGGCTCACCGTCGGGTTGTCGGCCCACCTCGCCCGTCGTGCCGAAGCCGCCACCGACGACGCCCTCGGCGAAGCCCGCGACGCACTGCTCGGCTTCGTGGTACGCAAGGGCTATCTCCCCTGCCCCGCCAAAAGCGCCACCGACGGCGCCGAAGACCGCGTAAGCCCCACCGCCTGCCGCAAGCAGAATGGCCTGCTGCCCTGGGCCACCCTCGGCATCACCGGGCTGGACGGCTGGTCCCGCCGCCTCCGCTACGCCGTCGCCGCGCCATACGTGCAGCCGATCCGCAACGTCGTGACGGGCGAAAAAGCCGACCTCGCCGATGGCGATCTCGACATCAAGACCCGCAACCTCGACGGCGCCGAGCTCTTCCTCACCACTACGGGCGGCAAGAGCCCCGCGGTGATCCTCTCCCACGGCGCCAACGGCCTCGGCGCCACCGACCAGCAAGGCAACGTGCTCGCTGCGCCACCCGAAGGCAGCGACGAAGCCAGCAACGCCAGCGCCGATGGCAAGCTGTTCTTCAGCCGGCCAGCCTCCGACAACCCCGCAGCCCCCGGCGGCAGCTTCGACGACCGCGTCACCTGGCTGTCGCCCAACCTGCTCGCCCACCGCCTCATCAGCGCCGGCACGCTGCCCTGAGCCCCACCCCTGCAGATGCACCACGCTGCGCACTACGACACACATCCCGACAATCAGCCCGGCGCAGCGTCTTGACCCCCGTTTCCCGCAGACGTGAAACTTGTCACGGTTCACTTCCGCAGGAAATCCGATGCCGGAGCCCTGGCTCTATCCCCCGCCCGACCATCCAGTCCGCCGCTTTCTCAGGGCGATCCTGGACATCGGCGCGCACCCCGACGACGACGACGAAGCCAGCATCAGGAAAATCCGCCTGAACCTGGCCAGCGTGCTTTTTGCCACCGCAGCCCTGGTCTGGCTGGCGGGGAATCTGCTCGTGGACGGCAACCCGATGGCGCTCGCCGTCGCGGCGGTGCCCGTGCTCGCCGGGATCGACCTGCTGCTTTTCATGCGGCACCGGCGCGGCGGCCTGTACGGCCCGCTGCAGCTGGGCCTGATGCTGACCTTCCCCTTTGCGGCCCAGGCGTTCCTCGGGCCGACGCCGGCCACCGCCGGGCTGCCCGTGTGGGCCATCCTCGCGCCCACCGCCGGCCTGCTGTGTCTCGGGGGAAAAGGGTCCGCGCCGTGGTTTGGTGGCTTTGTCGCAATCACGCTCGCCGCCGGCGCCCTGCTGCCGACGACCGCCCAGCCCTCCGCCCTCGCCCTGGCCTGCCACGTGACGCTCGTGGCCACCGTGATCTACGTCCAGCTGCGCTTTGCGATGGGCCAGCGCAACAAGACCCGCGAACGCCTCGCCGACGCCCACCGCCAGCTACGCCTCGCCCAGGAGCGCTCCGAGCGCCTGCTGCTGAACATCCTGCCGGCCCCCATCGCCGCCCGCCTCAAGGACAACACCAGCACCATCGCCGACGGCCACCCGGAGGTAGTGGTGATGTTCGCCGACATCGTGGATTACACCCGCATCGCCAGCGGCATGACGCCCAAGGCGGTCTTCGAGATGCTCAACCGGATCTTCTGCCGCTTCGACGAGCTGTGCGAACAGCACGGCCTCGAACGCATCAAGACCATCGGCGACGGCTACATGGTGGCCGGCGGGCTGCACGCCCACCCGATCGAACCCCACGCGGCGATGGCCACCCTGGCCCTCGACATGCAGGCCACCCTGCGCAACCACGACTTCACCGACGGGCTCGAACTCGAGGTGCGCATCGGCATCGCCTCCGGCCCGGTGGTGGGAGGTGTGGTGGGCCGCGCCAAGTTCATCTACGACCTGTGGGGCGACACCGTCAATCTCGCCTTCCGCCTGTGCACCGAGGGCGAGCCCAGCACCATCCAGTGCGACAGCCGCGCGTTCGAACGCCTGCACGGCGCCTTCGCCTTCGCCAAGCCAATCCTCCTGATGCTCAAGGGCAAGGGCTACGTGCCGGTGTATCGCCTGCAGGGCCCGCGGATCTTCGCCGCGCCGGCGGCGACGGTCATCCAGCCGACGCGGGCCACCTGAGGCCATTGGCATTCACCGGCAAGCCGATCTGCATTAGAATACCCGTACTGTATCAATAGACATTGCCTTGCACGCGCCGTGCAGGGCTGCTCACGGGAGGCTAAATGAAGGTTCGGCAACAGGGCTTCACCCTGGTTGAAATCGCGGTCGTGCTGGTGATCATCGGGTTGCTGCTCGGCGGCATCCTGAAAGGGCAGGAGCTCATCAACAGCGCCAAGGTGAAGAACGTCATCGGCGATTTCCGCAACACCGCCACCTACATCTACGCCTACCAGGACCGCTTCCGCGCCCTGCCGGGCGACGACGCCGGTGTCGCCAATCGGCTGGCCGGCGCGGTGCGCGCCACCACCGGCGGCACCTCCGGCAACGGGCGGATCGACGGCGCCTGGAACTCCATCACCGCCACCGACGAAACCGTGCTCTTCTGGCAGCACGTGCGCCTTGCCAACCTGGCCAGCGGCGACAGCCGCAACCCAGGCGCCGAAGGCGTGGTGATCGCCGACTGGGTGCCCCGCAATGCCTTCAGCGGGCGCATCGGCATCACCAGCACCAGCCCGCTCACAGGCTGGGGCGGGAGCTTCTTCATCTGCCAGGAAAACCTGGCCGGCACCTTTGCCCGGCAGGTGGATATCGCGATGGACGACGGCCTGCCCAACACCGGCACCGTCCGCCTGCTGTCGAGCGGCGCGGCTGTAGCCCAAGCCGATCTCAACGACGCGACGGTCTATACCGTGTGCGCCGCCTACTGAGGCTCAGACGCCCTTCAGCAGCCGGGTCTCGGCGCTGGATATCTGCGACGGCGTGCCCAGCAGCACCAGCACGTCTTCCAGCTCAAGCCGCGTCTCGGGTACCGGGTCGACCACCCGGATGCGCTGACGCCGCACCGCGGTGATCTCCACGCCCAGCTCCTTCAGGCGCAGCTCGGCGAGGCTCTTGCCGATCCCGTAGGCGCCGGCCTCGAGCGGCACCGAATGCAGACGCACCTGCTGGCGCTCCTCGAGGGATTCCTCATGCAGGTGCTCGCCGCCCCGGTAGATGCCGCGCAGCAGGTGGTAGCGCTCGGCGCGGATCTCGCGGATGCGCTTGAGGATGCGCGGCAGCGGGATCCCCACCAGGGCCAGCGCGTGGGAAGCCAGCATCAGCGACGACTCCACCGATTCCGGCACCACCTCGGCGGCACCAGCCTCCTGCAGCTTCTCCAGATCCCGCTCGTCGGCGGTGCGCACCACCACCGGCACGTCCGGCCGGCAGGCCCGGACCATGCTCATCGCCCGCAGCGCTGCGTCGGTATCGGCATAGGTGATGACCACCACCGACGCCCGGGCGATGCCCGCCGCCATCAGCGTCTCGCGCTTGGCCGCATCGCCGAACACCACCGTCTCGCCCGCCGCGGCGGCCTCACGCACCCGCTCTGGGTCGAGATCCAGCGCGATGTAGGTGATGCCCTCCTGCTCCAGCAGGCGCCCGAGATACTGGCCGTTCCGGCCGAAGCCGCACAGGATCGCGTGCTTGTCCACGAACATCGACTGGGTGGCGATGCTGGTGAGCTGCAGCGAGCGGCTCATCCACTCCGACGGCACCAGACGCAGCACGATCTTCTCGCTGGCCTGCACGATCAGCGGCGCCAGCAGCATCGACAGCACCAGCGCCGCCACCACCACCTGCGACAACGCCGCAGGCAGCAGCCTGGCCTCGTCAATCTGCGACAACAGCACAAAACCGAACTCGCCCCCCGCGCAGAGCCACAGGCCGGTACGCGCCGCGGTGCCCTGGGGGCTGCCCAGCAGGCGCGACGCCGCCCCGGCGATCAGGAACTTGCCCACCAGCAGCGCCGCCAGCATGGCCAGCACCGCTGGCAGGCTGAGGATGATCTGCCCCACGTCGAGGAACATCCCCACCGTGACGAAGAACAGCCCCAGCAGCACGTCGCGGAAAGGCTTGATGTCTTCTTCCACGTGGTAGCGGTATTCGGTCTCGGAGATCAGCATCCCCGCCAGGAAAGCCCCCAGCGCCAGCGACAGCCCGACGATCTCGGTCAGCCACGCCAGCCCGAGGGTGATCAGCAGCACGTTGAGCATGAACAGCTCGGCCGACTTCTGGCGCGCCACGTAGAAGAACCACGTCCGCATCACCCGCTGGCCGAAGAACAGCACCAGCGAAAGCAGCGCCACCGCCTTGGCCGTCGCCAGCGCAAGGGTTTCGAACAGCGCATCGGCCGGCCCCGACAACGCAGGGATCAGGATCAAGAGCGGCACCACCGCCAGATCCTGGAACAGCAGCACGCCGATGGTCTCGCGGCCCTGCCTGGAATCCAGCTCGAGGCGATCCGACAGCAGCTTCGAGAGGATCGCCGTGGACGACATCGCCAGCGTGCCGCCCAGCGCAAAGCCCGCCCCCCAGCCCAGCCCGCCGAGGCGCCCCGCGATCATCGCAAGCACGATGGACGCCAGCACCTGCATCGCGCCCAAGCCGAACACGATGCGCTTCATGCTGTACAGCCGCGGCAGCGAGAACTCCAGCCCGATGGTGAACATCAGGAACACCACCCCGAACTCGGCGAGGTAACGCGCCCCGCCGGTGTCCGGCATCAGGTTCATGGCGTGGGGCCCGACGGCCGCACCGACCATCAGGTAACCGAGCACCGGCGGCAGGTTGAGCGACCGGAAGATTCCGACCACCAGCACTGCGCCGGCAAGAAGGGCGAGCACAAGCTCGAGGGTATTGACCATGGAAGGCAGCAAGGGGCGCCCGGGACGGGCGGAATAGTCGATCTGATATACTCCTGAGCCCGATTATACCCACGCCGCCCATGAGCTCCGCCCCGAATCCCGCTGCGCACGACCGCGTCCTCGCCCTTGCCCGCCGCGTCCTCGAGATCGAGGCCGAAGCCGTACACGCGCTCGCCGACCAGCTGGGCCCGGAATTCGTCAAGGCCGTCGACCTGATCCTCGCCTCCAGCGGCCGGGTCATCGTGTCGGGCGTCGGCAAGTCGGGCCACATCGGGCGCAAGTTCGCCGCCACCCTCGCCAGCACGGGCACGCCTGCGTATTTCGTGCACGCTGCCGAGGCAGCCCACGGCGACCTGGGCATGATCACCGCCAACGACGTGCTGATCGCCCTGTCCTACTCCGGCTCCGGCGAAGAACTCCTCAAGATCGTCCCCCTCGTCAAGCGCCAGGGCGCCCGGCTGATCGCCATCACCGGCAACCCGGATTCGCCCCTCGCCCGCGAGGCGGACGTGCATCTCAACGGCGCGGTGAAGGAAGAGGCCTGCCCCCTCAACCTGGCCCCGACCGCCAGCACCACCGCCAGCCTGGCCCTGTCCGACGCCCTCGCGGTGGCGCTGCTCGACGCCCGCGGCTTTGGCGCCGACGACTTCGCCCGCTCGCACCCCGGCGGCGCCCTCGGCCGACGCCTGCTCACCCACGTCTCCGACGTGATGCGCAGCGGCACCGCCATTCCGCAGGTCACCGAAGACGCGCTGCTGGCCGACGCGCTGATGGAAATGACCCGCGCCGGCATGGGCATGACCGCCATCGTCGACGCCGACTCGCGCATCGTCGGCATCTACACCGACGGCGACCTGCGTCGCTCCCTCGCCAGCGGCTGCAACTTCACCACCGCCCGCGTGGCCGACGTGATGAGCCGCGGCCCGCGCACCATCCACCCCGAAGCCCTCGCCGTCGAGGCCGCCGAGATGATGGAAACCCGGCGCATCAGCCAGTTGCTGGTGGCGGATGCCGCCGGCCGCCTGATCGGCGCCCTCAACCATCACGACCTGATGCTCGCCAAGGTCATCTGATGGCAGCCTCAACCCACACTTCGCGGAGCGCCCGATGAACGGCCGGGGCCACAGCCTCTTCCCCCTCGTGGTGCTGACCCTCCTCGCCGGCGTCTCGGTGTGGCTCGACCGGGTCACCCAGCAGCCGGCCGTCGCACGGGCCGAAAAAGCGCACGAGGCCGACTTCTCCGCCGACAAGCTCACTGTCCGCCGCTTCGACCTCACCGGCAAGATCCAGTACGTGCTGGTGGCCGACCGGATGGTCCACTACGCCGACGACGAAACCACTGAACTCGTCCGCCCGCGCCTCAACTACCTCAACCGGCCCGAGCCGGTGTGGGTCGAATCCAACTTCGCCCGTGTCAACAAGGACGGCGACGCCGTCGTCCTCACCGACAACGTCTTCGTCCGCCGCGACGCCACCGCCGGCAAGCCCGAATCCACCCTCCGCACCGAGGAAATGACCGTCTGGCCCGACGACGAGAAGATGCGCTCCGACAAACCCGTGGTCCTCACCCAGGGCAAGACGGTGATCAACGCCCAGCGCATGGAAAGCGACAACATCGTCGGCGAGGTCCGTCTGCAGGGCCAGGTCCGCGGCACCATCTACCGAAACACCCCGACGCCGAAACCATGAAACCATTCTTCCGGCTGCACGCCCATCTCGCCCCCCTCATCGCCATCGCCACCCTCGCGCTGGCCGCTCCCGCCCACGCCGAAAAGGCCGACCGTGGCAAGCCGGTCAACATCGAGGCCGACAAGGTGACGGTGGACGACAAGAACAAGATCCACATCTTCGAAGGCCACGTCGTGCTCACCCAGGGCACCCTCACCATCCGCAGCGACAAGCTGGTGGTGAGCCAGGATCAGGAAGGCTACCAGCGAGGCATCGCCACCGGCGGCGACGGCGGCCTCGCCCGCTTCCGCCAGAAGCGCGAGGGCAAGAACGAGTGGGTCGACGGCGAAGGCGAGCGCATCGAACACGACGCCCGCAGCGAGCTCTCCCAGTTCTTCCTCCGCGCCCGCGTGAAGAGCGGCGAGGACGAAGTGCGCGGCCAGTACATCCAGTTCAACGGCGTCACCGAAACCTACCTGGTCACCAACGGCCCCAACGCCACCACCCTGCCCAGCCAGCAGGGTCGCGTGCAGGTCACCATCCAGCCCAAGAAGAAGGACGGCGCAACCAACCCATAATGGGCATGATGCGACGCAAAGCCGCAGCCCTCAACGGTCTTCGGGTGGTTTCGGAAAATCCGTACAACTGTTTGATTGCAAAAGAATTGCAACACCACAAAGATTATGGTGCATCGCAACAAATAGTTGTTGACAGCTCTCCCGCTCTGAATATAATGGACTCCATTGCTGCGACGCACAAAGAGGCGTCGGATGATTTCAGGTAATAGATCCACATTCACTTAAGGAGATTGACATGACCACCCCCGAACAAATCGTTGCTGCCAACAAGGCTAACGTCGAAACCCTGCTGACCCTGGCCAACACCGCCTTCGCCAGCGCCGAGCGCATCGCTGCCCTCAACCTGAACACCGCCCGCGCTGTTCTGGAAGACTCCGTTGCCGCCGCCAAGACCCTGCTGGGCGCCAAGGATGCTCAAGAGCTGCTGGCTCTGCAGACCTCCCTGGCCCAGCCGGTTGTCGAGAAGGCCGTTGCCTACTCCCGCAGCATCTACGAAATCGCTTCCCAGACCCAGGAAGAAGTTTCCAAGCTGTTCGAAGCTCAAGTTGCTGAAGCCAACAAGACCTTCGCCGCCGCCCTCGACAAGGCTGCCAAGTCCGCTCCCGCCGGTTCCGACGTCGCCGTGGCTGCTGTCAAGTCCGCCATCGCCGCCGCCAACTCCGCCTACGACAGCGTGACCAAGGCTGCCAAGCAAGTCGCCGAGATCGCCGAAGCCAACGTGGCTGCCGCGACCAACGCCACCGTCAAGGCCGTCAGCACCACCGCTCCCGCCAAGTCCTCCAAGAAGGCTGCCTAATCTGGCCAGCTGACTGGAAGCGGACGCCCCGCGCGTCCGCCTGACAGGCACAGAAAAGCCCGCCCTGCTTCGGCAGCGCGGGCTTTTTTGCGTCCACCGTCATCGCCCGGCGTGTCAATTTCGCGGGAAGGCATCACGGCATGGATGCAGAGCGGCGGGATACGTGATATTTTTCTCAGGTTGTGAAATCGCATTTCAGAAAGCGCATTTTGCAAGCGCGCCGGACCATCGAGGCTTGCGCAGGGCTGTCGTCAAAATAATCCAATACTGAGGGAAGACAAATGGCTACTGGGAAATCGAAGATCATCTACACGCTCACGGACGAAGCCCCGCTGCTCGCAACGTGCGCATTTCTTCCCATCATCCGGACCTTCACCGGCCCGGCGGGCATCGAGATCGAGAAGGCTGACATCTCCGTCTCTGCCCGCGTGCTCGCCGAGTTCTCCGAATGCCTGAGCGACGAGCAGAAGGTTCCCGACACCCTCGGCGCACTGGGCAAGAAGACCCTCGAGCCGGACGCCAACATCATCAAGCTGCCGAACATCAGCGCCTCCGTCGCCCAGCTCAAGGCCTGTGTGAAGGAGCTTCAGGCCAAGGGCTACCCGATCCCCGACTACCCCGAAGCCCCGGCCACCGAAGAAGAGAAGGCCATCGCCGCCCGCTACGGCAAGTGCCTGGGCTCGGCCGTGAACCCGGTGCTGCGTGAAGGCAACTCCGACCGCCGCGCGCCCCTCGCCGTCAAGAACTACGCCCGCAAGAACCCCCACTCCATGGGCGAGTGGAAGCCCTGGTCGCGCACCCACGTGTCGCACATGCACAACGGCGACTTCTACCACGGCGAAAAGTCCATGACCCTGGACAAGGCCCGCAACGTGCGCATGGAGCTCATCGCCAAGGGCGGCAAGATCACAGTGCTCAAGCCGAAGGTCGCGCTGCTCGAAGGCGAGATCATCGACTCGATGTTCATGAGCAAGAAGGCCCTGTGCAAGTTCTACGAGGACCAGCTGGAAGACTGCCGTGAGTCCGGCATCCTGTTCTCGCTGCACGTGAAGGCGACGATGATGAAGATCTCGCACCCGATCGTGTTCGGCCACTGCGTGCGCATCTTCTACAAGGAAGCCTTCGAGAAGCACGAAGCGCTGTTCAACGAGCTGGGCATCAACGTCAACAACGGCATGGTTGACCTGTACGAAAAGATCAAGACCCTGCCGGAATCCAAGCGCGACGAGATCATCCGCGACCTGCACGCCTGCCAGGAACACCGTCCGAAGCTGGCGATGGTCGACTCCGCCAAGGGCATCACCAACTTCCACTCCCCCAACGACGTGATCGTCGATGCCTCCATGCCGGCGATGATCCGCCAGGGCGGCAAGATGTGGGGTGCCGATGGCAAGCCGGCTGACTGCAAGGCCGTGATGCCGGAATCGACCTTCGCCCGGATCTACCAGGAGATGATCAACTTCTGCAAGACCAACGGCAACTTCGACCCGAAGACCATGGGCACCGTGCCGAACGTCGGCCTGATGGCCCAGAAGGCCGAAGAATACGGTTCCCACGACAAGACCTTCGAGATCGCCGAAGACGGCATCGCCAACATCGTCGACATCGACACCGGTGAAGTGCTGCTCACCCAGAACGTCGAAGCCGGCGACATCTGGCGCATGTGCCAGGTGAAGGACGCCCCGATCCGCGACTGGGTCAAGCTGGCCGTCACCCGTGCCCGCAACTCCAACACCCCGGCCGTGTTCTGGCTGGATTCCTACCGCCCGCACGAAGCCGAGCTGATCAAGAAGGTCCAGACCTACCTGAAGGATCACGACACCAGCGGCCTCGAGATCTACATCATGTCCCAGGTCCGCGCCATGCGCTTCACCCTGGAGCGCGTGATCCGCGGCCTCGACACCATCTCCGTCACCGGCAACATCCTGCGCGACTACCTCACCGACCTGTTCCCGATCATGGAACTGGGCACCTCCGCCAAGATGCTGTCCATCGTCCCGCTGATGGCTGGCGGCGGCATGTACGAAACCGGTGCCGGCGGCTCCGCGCCGAAGCACGTCCAGCAGCTCACCGAAGAAAACCACCTGCGCTGGGATTCCCTGGGCGAGTTCCTGGCTCTGGCCGTGTCGCTGGAAGACCTGGGCCTCAAGGAAGGCAACAAGCGCGCCGTGCTGCTCGCCAAGACCCTCGACGCCGCTACCGGCAAGCTGCTCGACAACCGCAAGTCGCCGTCTCCGAAGACCGGTGAGCTCGACAACCGCGGCTCCCAGTTCTACCTGGCCATGTTCTGGGCCCAGGAACTGGCGAACCAGACCGAGGACGCCGAGCTGGCCGCTCACTTCGCCAAGCTGGCCAAGGCCCTCACCGACAGCGAACAGCAGATCGTTGCCGAGCTGAAGACCGTCCAGGGCAAGGCCGTGGATATCGGTGGCTACTACAAGGCCGATTCCGACAAGTGCAAGGCCGTGATGCGTCCGAGCCCGACCCTGAACGCCGCCCTGAAGGCTGCCCGGGTGTAAGGAAAGCCTGGCCCGCCTGCACGGGGGCCAGTAAAAACGGGGGTGTGCCGGCAACGGCCCACCCCCGTTTTTTGTTGCATCGACCCAAAGCCCGGCATTCGCCGGGCTTTGGGCATGCGGCCGATCAGTCGGGCACGCTCACGGTACCTGCCGCGTAACCGATCACGTCGGCGGCAGCCGGGCTGGTGGCGATCGGCGGCACATTGCTGGCGCTGATCGCCGGCGCGCTGCCGGCCGTGCCGCCCCGCGGCGTGGTGTGCACCACCTGGGATGCCGGCAGCGGCGCGCCGGTCTTCAGGTGGGCGTACATCAGGTCGAGGGCCTGATTGAAGTACACGTGCAGCGGCACGATCCGGCTGTCGTAGCCCGGCAGCAGATCGATGAAGGTGTCGAAGTGCTGGGCGTTGGTCACCTCGTAGTAGCGCAGCAGGCTGCTGCCGGCCTTCTGGCTGGCGCCGTAGTAGGCCCGGGCAGCATGATTGACCGGAATCAGCGTGTCGGAGCGACCGGCCACGATGATCGTCGGCTTGGCGCCGAGCTTCGCCTCGACCTGCACTTCGCGGATGCCCTTCTGGACCTTCTCGGACAGAGCCAGCTGGGTGCCGGTGAGCTTGGCACCCGTCACCGGATCGAGACCGGTAACCATCGCCCGGGCGCACAGGGCGCCGTCGAGCGCACCGTCGGCCCGGTTGGTGGAGGGCGACTTGGCGTTGATGTCCCGGGTCGGGCCGCCCACTGCGTCGTTGTAGACGAGGTTGATGCCGCTGGTGGGCGGTACGCCGTTGCCCACCGAGAAGATCATCGACTGGATGACCGCTGCAGTGGCCGTCACCGCGCCCGTACCGCTCGTGGTGGCGAAGCTGAAGCCGCACACGTTGTCGAGCACGCTGAAACGCCCGAGGGTGTTGAGGTAGGTGACGACGATGGACGGGGTGGCAAAGGCGTGGTGGGTGGCGTGGAGCACGTCGTGCTCGGCGGCCCAGCCGTAGGCGTGGAGCTTCTGCAGCGCCTCGTCGGCCTGACCGGCGAGGGTGGCAGCGGTGAGCAGGCCCTTTTCCTTCAGCGAGGTGCAGCGGTCGGTGGCATAGAAGGCCAGCGCGGCGCCGGCTGGCCCTCCGGCGGCGGCCGACGACAGCGCGGCGCAGGGCTGGTAGAGGTTGGCGTAGGTGAAGTAATCCAGGAGCGGCTTGCCGATGGTGGGCACGGTGGCCGAGCCCTGCTTGATCGTGATGCCCGAGACGTCCTTCGGCTGGATCTGCGGCTCACTCACCGCCACGCCGTCGATCAGGCCGAGGCGGTCCTGCTCGGCGGCCATCAGCGCGGCGCCGGCGCCGTTTGAGGCCGACGAGGCGATCACCACGGTGTTGACGGGGCGGATGACGCGCGGCTTCTTGCCGCTGGCATCGGCGGTCGAGTACTTCTCGTTGAGCACGTAGAAAGCGAAGGCGACCGCATCCAGCGTGTTGCGGCCCCAGTCCTTCTCGGGGTTCTGCTGGGAGTGGGCGTGCTTGTAGGCGATGCGGTTGGGGTAAGCGGCGTTGAAGGCGTCGAGCTGGCTCTTGGTGATGTCGGCAGCAAAGTGGGCCTTCTTGCCGGCAGCCGACGCCGTCGACACCGTGCCGTCGATCATGTTCACCGTGTCGCGGGCCAGGTCGTGCATGCCGTTGCCGCTGCCCTTGTCGGTGTAGGCCACCGCGCAGCCGTGCTTGAGGCCCCATTCGCCCGAGGTGCCGATGGCGCCGTAGATGCCGCGGGAGCCGGACGAGGTGGCGGTGACGATGCAGGGTTTGGTCCGGTCGAAGCTGTCGGGCACCTGGACCATCAGCGTGACCTTGCGCTTGCCGCTGGAATCGCCCGAGTAGGCGATGGCCTCGAGCCCGGGGATCTTGCCTTCGCCCAGGGTGTCGTTGCCATTCACGTCGATGTTGGGGCCATAGAGCGTGCCGAAACCACCGGCCGCCTTGTTGGCGTCCAACAGCGCCCGGTAGTTGGTGTGGATGGCATAGCGGCGCAGTTCGGCGGCGCTGCCGAAGATCGCGGTGGTGGCGGCGGAGAGGCCGCTCTTGCCGTAGCCGGCGGTGAGCAGGTCGTCGGAGACGCCGTCGTAGGTCTTGGTGGTGTAGGTGTCGGCCCAGACGTGCTCGGGCATCACGTTGTAGGTGCCGAAACCGCCGCCGCTCGGGCGGGCATCGACCAGGGTGAGCAGGCGGTCCATCTCGTCGCCTTCGGCCTCGGCGGTGCCCGGCGTGAAGCGCGCGCTGCGCAGGCTTTCGGGGCGCTTGCCGAGTTCGGCTTCGAGGGCGTCGAGGAGGCGGGAGTCCGCATTGGCGACGGCGGTGTTGCTCACCGACTTGAAGCTACCGGCGGCGAAGGCGGCCTGCAGGTCGGCCGTGGTCGTGGCGCCAAGCGCCAGCAGGGCGACGCTGTTGGTGGCGTTGTTGATGTTGGCCGACTTGCCACGGTCGTCCTCGGTGACGAGCGCATGCCAGACGCCCTTGGTGCCGGTGACCTGGAGCATCAGCGGATAGCTGAGGCCGGACGTGTCGAAGACGTAGTTGCCGCTGGCGTCGGTGGTGACGCTGCGCGTCGCGCCGGTGGCGTCCTTGATGGTGACGACGGCGTTGGCGATGGCCAGGCCTTCGGCGGCGATGCCGCTCACGCTGTGGTTGCTGCTGCCACCACCGCCGCAGGCGGCGAGGATCAGGGTGCTGCTGACAGCCAGGGCAATTGCCCGCATGCGAATCCGGTGTTCCATGGGTCTCCTCCGATTATGGTTTCGGGTTGGCGTCGCTTGGGCGACGTCCGCCTTTCATGTTGGGACCATCGGGAGGAGGATGACACTGGGGTTTACCTGAATCAGCCCAAAAAAAACCGCCGGCATGACCGGCGGAAGCATTGGGGCCGACTGAACTGCTCGGCTCAGATCATCCCGCAGGCGCGCTGTCGTCGGCGTAAAGGTGCGAGAAGCGCAGCTCCTGGGGATAGGGGTAGAAATCCTCCACGTAGCCATTGCGGATCTTCTGCTGGGCGTCCTGCCAGAAGCGCGGGTCGAGCAGGTTGCGGTGATGCTTGAGAAAAGCCTTGCGGATGCGCGCCTGGCCGAGCAGGAAGGTGGCGAACTCTTCCGGGAAGATGTCCATCGGCCCCGCCGAATACCAGGGCTCGCCGGACATCTCCATGTCCTCGTTGGGCGCCGGCGGAATCTTGCGGAAGTTGCAGTCGGTCATGTATTCGATCTCGTCGTAGTCATAGAACACGACGCGGCCGTAGCGGGTGACACCGAAGTTCTTCCAAAGCATGTCGCCCGGGAAGATGTTGGCGATGGCGAGCTCGCCGATGGCCTGGCCGTATTCCTTGACGGCCTCTTCCACCTGTTCCTCGCTGGCCTTGTCGAGGTAGATGTTGAGGGGCGTCATGCGCCGCTCGATGTAGAGGTGCTTGACCACCAGCGTATCGCCGACCTCCTCGATCACCGAGGGCGCCAGCTCGCGCAGCTGGGCGATGAGATCGGGGTGGAAGCGGCTGCGGGGTAGCGCCACGTTGGAGAACTCCAGCGTGTCAGCCATCCGCCCGACCCGGTCCACCTGGCGCACCAGCAGATACTTGCGTTTCACGGTGGCCCGGTCCATGTTCTTCGAGCTGCCGAAGGTGTCCTTGATGATCTTGAACACGTAGGGATACGACGGCAGCGTGAACACCAGCATCACCAGACCGCGGATGCCCGGCGCCTCGATGAACTGGTCGTTGGAATGGCGCAGATGGGCAATGAGATCCCGGAAGAAGATCGTCTTGCCCTGCTTGCCCAGGCCCAGCATGGTGTAAAGCTCGGAGCGCGGCTTGTGGGGCATGATGCTGCGCAGGAACTGCACGTAGCCCGAGGGCACCTCCATGTCGACGAGGAAGTACGCGCGGGAGAGCGAGAACAGCAGCGAGATCCGCCAGGTGTCGAGGAGGATGGTGTCGAGGTAGAGCATCCCCGACGCGCCGTGGCGCACGGCGATCACGAAGGGATATTCCTGGTAGCCGTTGATGGCCTTGCCGATGATGTAGGCCGTCTTGTTGCGGTAGAAGGCCGAGTACAGCACCTGGATCTGGCAGTTCACCTCCATCTTCGGCCACTCGCCCAGGTGGCGCTCGACGGTGCGCATCACGTAGTCCACGTCCCGGTCGAGATCCTCGAAGGCGCGCTGCCAGTCGAAGTCCTCGATGACCCGGCGGATCGTCACCCGGAGGCCTTCATCCTGGGGGTAGTAGCTCGAATAGGTGGGCGGAAAGGACTCGATGTAGTCCGTCGAGATCGCCGGGCGGGTGAAGATGTAGGCGTTGTTGAAGTAATCCCGGTGCAGGATCTTGGTGGTCACCGAGTTGAAGAAGGTCTCGGCGAGCTCCGGCTGCTTGTGGTTGATGAGCAGGCCGATGAACTGCAGCTTCGCCGCCTGCCAGGTGGCGTCGTCGATGGATTCGGCGTTGAACTCCTCGTGCAGGCGCTGCACCGTCTCATTCACCCGGTCGTCGTAGAACTGCACCCGGTCGCGCACCGCCGAAAGCTGCCCCTGCCAGTCGGCCGCCTCGTAGCTCTCCTTGGCGCGGCGGGATGTCTCGCGAAAGATCCGGTAGTGCTTGTTGAAGCCCTCGACCATGGCGTGCGCGATGGCCTGGGCAACCGGGTTCTCGGTGGCGCTGCTATCCATCTTCGTTCCCCTCGAACAATGCGCGATGCGCTCGTTTCCGGCGATGACCCGCCGCATGTAACCAGCGAGTCTAGCACCGCCGTTCTGCCCGCGCCCGTCTGCCGGAATGCCGCACTGCACAAGGATTTCCGGGAATTATTGGGTGCTTTTGGTGGTCAGATATTTCGGCCATAATCGGCTCGGTTTGCCTCCACCGGACCCGGCAACGGGGTTTGGTCCAGACGGAGGCAGATAGTGAATCGGCTGTCGCAGGGCCTCCCCGGCAGCGACGTTTGCACCCAGAACAGAAGTCGCGCGTGGCACGCTCCACGCCCCGGCCGATTCGCCCACACATCCGAAACATTGCGAGGGAATTGGAATGAGTTCTTCTCTGATCAAGGTGCCGGCAGGCGGTCAAAAAATCGTCTCCGGCCAGGCTACCCCCGACAATCCCATCATCCCGTACATCGAGGGTGACGGCATCGGCATCGACATCACCCCGGTGATGATCAAGGTCATCGACGCTGCGGTTGAAAAGGCTTACGGCGGCAAGAAGAAGATTCACTGGATGGAGGTCTACGCCGGCGAGAAATCCACCCAGCTGTACGGCCCCGACGAATGGTTCCCGAAGGAAACCTTCGACGCCCTCAAGGAATACTCGGTATCCATCAAGGGCCCGATGACCACGCCGGTCGGCGGCGGCATCCGCTCGCTCAACGTGGCCCTGCGCCAGGAGCTCGATCTTTACCAGTGCGTGCGCCCGGTGCAGTACTTCAAGGGCGTGCCCTCGCCGCTCAAGCGGCCAGACCTGGTGAACATGGTGATCTTCCGTGAGAACACCGAGGACATCTACGCCGGCGTCGAATGGGCGGCCGAATCCGAGGCGGTGAAGAAGGTCATCAAGTTCCTCACCGAGGAGATGGGCGTCAAGAAGATCCGCTTCCCGGAAACCTCCGGCATCGGCATCAAGCCGGTGTCCATCGAGGGCACCACCCGCCTGGTGCGCGCGGCCATCAAGTACGCGATCGACAACGACCGCAAGTCGGTGACCATCGTGCACAAGGGCAACATCATGAAGTTCACCGAAGGCCTGT
This sequence comes from uncultured Zoogloea sp., assembly GCF_937894855.1. Taxonomy (NCBI): domain Bacteria; kingdom Pseudomonadati; phylum Pseudomonadota; class Betaproteobacteria; order Rhodocyclales; family Zoogloeaceae; genus Zoogloea; species uncultured Zoogloea sp. Next base: position 8,661 of record NZ_CALAYQ010000154.1, on the reverse strand, counting down.
TCCGTGACACCGGCTACAAGGTGGCCCAGCAGGAATTCGGCGCCGAGCCGATCGACGGCGGCCCGTGGTGCAAGTTCACGAACCCCAAGACCGGCCGAGAGATCATCGTCAAGGACGCCATCGCCGACGCCTTCCTGCAGCAGATCCTGCTGCGCCCGGCCGAATACGACGTGATCGCCACCTGCAACCTCAACGGCGACTACATCTCCGACGCGCTGGCCGCGCAGGTGGGCGGCATCGGCATCGCGCCGGGGGCCAACATCTCCGACCAGTACGCCTGCTTCGAAGCCACCCACGGCACCGCGCCCAAGTACGCCGGCCTCGACAAGGTCAACCCGGGGTCGATCATCCTCTCCGCCGAGATGATGCTGCGCCACCTGGGCTGGACCGAAGCCGCCGACCTGGTCATCAAGGCAATGGAAGCCGCCATCGGCGACAAGATCGTCACCTACGACTTCGCTCGCCTGATGGAAGGCGCCACCGAAGTGTCGTGCTCCGAGTTCGGCGACGCGATGATCGAACGCATGTAAATCCTGTCCGCCGGCGGCAGCGCCGGCACAAAGCAAAAGCCCCCTCCGCATCGAGGGGGCTTTTTGCGTGTAGCGATCCGGGAAGGTGCGTTTCAGCCCCAGCCCGACTCCTGCACCCAGGGGCCAGCCCCGGCTGCCAGCGCATCGCGGATGTAAGGCACGGTTGCTTCCGGCAGCGCATCCGGCGCGCACCAGCGCAGGTCGTCGCAGCGATGGGGCTCGGCGATCACCGGCTCGCCCTGCCAGACGGACGCCCGCAAGAAGAAGTCGATCCGGTTGGTGTCCGAGCGCCGATGCACGACGCCCACCACCGACAGCGCCGACTCGGCGAGCTCGACGCCCAGCTCCTCGCGCATCTCGCGCACGGCGGTTGCACGCAGGGATTCGCCCTCCTCCACATGCCCTCCGGGCAGGCTGTAGAGGCCATCGAAGAAACCCGTTCCGGCGCGGCGCATCAGCAGCACCAGACCGCCCCGCTCCAGCAGGACATGCACGCCGGTGGGGATGCCGGGGTGACGCATCAGTGCTTGCCCGTGCTGCCGAAACCGCCTTCGCCGCGCTCGCTCTCGTCGAAGGATTCGACCACGTTGAAGGCCACCTGCAGCACCGGCACCACCACCAGCTGGGCGACGCGCTCCATCGGCTGGATGGTGAAGTGGTCGTGGCCACGGTTCCAGACCGACACGAAGATCTGGCCCTGATAATCCGAATCGATCAGGCCAACCAGGTTGCCCAGCACGATGCCGTGCTTGTGGCCCAGGCCCGAGCGCGGCAGGATCATCGCCGCCAGGCCCGGATCGGCCAGGTGGATGGCGATGCCGGTGGGCACCAGCGTGGTGTGGCCCGGCGCCAGATTGATCGGCGCCTCCAGGCAGGCGCGCAGGTCCAGCCCGGCTGCGCCAGAAGTGGCGTAGGCCGGCGGCTGCTGCTTGAGGCGGTCGTCGAGGATGCGGATGTCGATGCGGTGCATGGTCGTCTCGTTCGGTTGGATTCAGGACTTGGGCAGCAGGCCCGCCAGATGGGCCACGACGGCGCGGGCAACTTCAGGTTTGGGCGCCCGCGGCAGCGGGTGGCGGCCGGCGTCGTCGAAGAGCACCACCTGATTGTCGTCGCCGCCCAGGCCGTCCTGCACCAGGTTGCCGACGATCAGCGGCAGCTTCTTGGCCTTGCGCTTGCCTTCGGCGTACTGGTCGAGGTTCTGGCTCTCGGCGGCAAAACCCACGCAGAACGGCGGATTCGGCAGCCCGGCCACATCGGCCAGGATGTCCGGGTTCGGCGTGAGGGTGATCGCCATCTCGGCGCCGGATTTCTTGATCTTGTGCTCGGCCGAGGTGGCCGGCCGGTAATCCGCCACCGCCGCCACGCCGATGAACACGTCGGCGCCGGGCAGCGCGGCGAACACCGCCTCGCGCATTTCCAGCGCACTCTTCACGCTCACCCGCGAACACCCCGCCGGCACCGGCAGCGCCACCGGTCCGCTCACGATCGTCACGTCGGCGCCGGCCTGGGCGCAGGCCCGGGCGAGGCCGTAGGCCATCTTGCCGGAACTGGAGTTGGTGATGCCGCGTACCGGATCGATGGGCTCGAAGGTCGGCCCGGCGGTCATCACGATGCGCCGTCCCGCCAGCAGCTTGGGCTGGAAGAAGCCGATCACGGCCTCGCAGAGTTCCTCCGGCTCCAGCATCCGGCCCAGGCCCACTTCGCCGCAGGCCTGCTCGCCGGCCGCGGGCCCGAACAGCGTCACGCCGTCGTCAGCCAGCTGGCGCGCGTTGCGCTGGGTCGCCGGGTGCTCCCACATCTGGCGGTTCATCGCCGGCGCCACCAGCAGCGGGCAGTCGCGGGCAAGGCACAAGGTGGTGAGCAGGTCGTCGGCGAGGCCATGCACCAGCTTGGCCATCACGTCGGCCGTAGCCGGCGCAATGAGGATCGCGTCGGCGTCACGGGTGAGGTCGATGTGGGCCATGTTGTTGCCCATCCGCGGATCCCACAGATCCGTCCACACCGGGTTGCCCGACAGCGCCTGAAAGGTGACCGCCGTGACGAAGCGCGCGCCGCCTTCGGTGAGCACCACATGCACATCCGCGCCGGCCTTGCCCAGCAAACGCACCAGTTCGGCCGCCTTGTAGGCCGCCACCCCGCCGGTCACGCCCAGCACCAGTTTCCTGCCCTTCAGCTCGCTCATGCCAATGTTATAATCCGCATCTTTCGGAAGCTGGAATTGTACACGCCATGGCAATCACCGACTGGCCTGCCGACGAACGTCCGCGAGAACGCCTGCTATCCCGAGGCGCCGCCGCGCTCTCCGACGCCGAACTCCTGGCGCTGTTCCTGCGCGTGGGCATCAAGGGCAAGAGCGCCGTGGATCTCGCCCGTGACCTGCTCACCGAGTTCGGCAGCCTGACCGCCCTGTGCAGCGCATCGCCCGGCGCCTTCTCGGCGATCCCCGGCATGGGTCTCGCCAAGTATGCCCAGCTGCAGGCCGTGCTCGAGCTCGCCCGCCGCGCCCTGGGCGAGGAGATGGCCCAACGCGATGTGTTCGACTCCCCCGCCGCGGTGCGCGACTGGCTGCGTCTCAAGCTCGGCCGGTTGCCCCGCGAAGTCTTCCTGGTGATCCTGCTCGACAGCCAGAACCGGGTCATCGGCAGCGAGGAGCTCTTCCAGGGCACCCTAGCCCAGACCTCCGTCCATCCCCGGGAAGTGGTCAAACTGGTGCTCGCCCACAACGCTGCGGCGGTCATCCTGGCCCACAACCATCCATCGGGTGTCGGCGAGCCCAGCCAGGCCGATCGGCTCCTCACCGACACCCTCAAACAGGCGCTCGCGCTTGTGGACGTGCGGGTCTTGGACCACTTCATCGTCGCCGGCAATGCCAGTCCGGTATCCTTCGCAGAGCGCGGCCTGCTCTAGGTTTCAAGGGCCTGAACGGGCTTTCCGCACGAAAAACGCGGCAAGCTCTTGATTCAAGCGAAGTTCGTCCTCTATAATCGACGGTCTTACCGAATCAAACCAGTTTGGAGCAACAAATGGCTCGCGTTTGCCAAGTGACCGGAAAAGCACCGATGGTGGGCAACAACGTTTCCCACGCGAATAACAAAACCAAGCGCCGCTTCCTGCCGAACCTGCAAAACCGCAAGTTCTGGAGCGAAGCCGAGAACCGCTGGGTGCGCCTGCGCGTATCCAACGCTGCCCTGCGCACCATTGACAAAAAAGGCATCGACGAAGTCGTCGCTGAGCTTCGCGCTCGCGGCGAAAAGGTCTGATCCTTTTAACACCAGGAGATAGATCGAAATGGCAAAAGGCGGCCGCGAAAAGATCAAGCTCGAGTCCACCGCTGGGACCGGGCATTTCTACACCACGTCCAAGAACAAGCGCACCACCCCCAACAAGCTGGAATTCAGCAAGTACGACCCCGTTGCCCGCAAGCACGTGCCGTACAAGGAAGTGAAACTCAAGTAATTGCTTCCGGCACGCGATTACCGCTTGTTGCACTGCAAAACAAACAACCCGCTTCGAGCGGGTTTTTTGTTGCCTGTCGAAAGCGCAGACTCACCACACCACAGGCAACGCGTCTCGCGCCGGCGCCCCAGCTAATCCGGCACCACAAAACAGAACCGCCGGCACATTTGCATGTGCCGGCGGTCGTGGATCACAACTCCAGGGCCAGGCCCCGAAAGTCGCGAAGATCAGGCGCGTTGAATGTTCGACGCTTGCTTGCCCTTCGGACCTTGCGTGACCTCAAACTGAACCTTCTCCCCCTCCTTGAGCGACTTGAACCCAGCCATGGTGATGGCGGAGAAGTGCGCAAACAGGTCTTCGCTACCGTCGTCCGGCGTGATGAAGCCGAAGCCCTTGGCGTCGTTGAACCACTTAACAGTACCAGTTGCCATATTGCAAGTTCCTTCTTGATTTCAGTAATACACGATCCGGACTTCCGGCTTGCGATCGGTCAGGACGGGGAGGTCTCCTGCGCCAGGCCTTCAAAGACATCCCTTTGAAAGCACGCCGCACGAACGCCGCCTCAACCTTGGCGCGAACACACCTCAACTTTTACGTGACTTGATTCGCGTCGTCAACGCATTTGTCGGGCATTAAATTTGCTGCAACACAGCAAAAAACAGCGCATTTTTTGGCGTTTTTTCTGACAAAAAAGACAAAAGTCTTATTTTTTCATCACTTATTGTTTTCTTGCAGCGCACCAAAAACGACCCGATGCACCACCGAGAAGCGGACCGGGAAAGTGTGCCAATTCTCTCTTGCACAATCATCGAGGTTGTTTAGAATGAGTCGCATGGTCATCAAAAAGCAGGAAGAATCGGTACTTGAGTCAGAGGTCACGCGGGTCAAACCGCCGCCCCTCTACAAGGTCATGCTCCTCAACGACGATTTCACCCCGATGGATTTCGTGGTGACCGTGATTCAGAAATTCTTTGCCATGGACCGCGAACAAGCGACGCGGGTCATGCTCAAAGTCCACAGAGAGGGCGTTGGGGTATGCGGTGTTTTCCCACGGGACATCGCAGCCACCAAGGTCGAGCAGGTCATCGCGTACGCACGTCGGCATCAGCATCCGCTGGCATGCGTCATGGAGGAAAGCTGAAATGATCGCGCAAGAGCTGGAAGTCAGTCTGCACATGGCCTTTGTCGAAGCACGGCAGAAGCGCCATGAGTTCATCACCGTCGAGCATCTTCTGCTCGCGCTCCTCGACAATCCCTCCGCGGCCGAAGTGCTGCGCGCCTGCGCGGCCAAGACTGACGAACTGCGCAAAGAATTGACCAATTTCGTCAACGAGCACACGCCCAAGGTCGAAGGTACCGAAGACATCGACACTCAGCCGACGCTCGGTTTCCAGCGGGTGATCCAGCGGGCGATCCTCCACGTCCAGTCCTCCGGCAAGAAGGAAGTCACCGGCGCCAACGTGCTGGTCGCCATCTTCGGCGAGAAGGATTCCCACGCGGTCTACTTCCTGCAGCGGCAGAACATCTCCCGCCTCGACGTGGTGAACTTCATCTCCCACGGCATCACCAAGAGCCCGCAGCCGGGTGCCGGCCCGCAGCCGCGTCCGGCCTCGGGTGATTCCGAGCAGGGCGAGCAGGAGCCGGAAGCCACGACGCCCGGCGGCGCCCTCGACAACTACACCCAGAACCTCAACCAGCAGGCCCTGCTGGGCAAGATCGACCCGCTCATCGGCCGCGACAAGGAAGTCGAGCGCGTCATCCAGACCCTCTGCCGTCGCCGCAAGAACAACCCGCTGCTGGTGGGTGAAGCCGGCGTGGGCAAGACCGCCATCGCCGAAGGCCTGGCCCGCCGGATCGTCGAAGGCCGCGTGCCCGACATCCTGACCGATGCGCAGGTCTACGCCCTCGACATGGGCGCCCTGCTCGCCGGCACCAAGTATCGCGGCGACTTCGAGCAGCGCCTGAAGGCCGTGCTCAAGCAGCTGGTCGAGCACAACAACGCGATCCTCTTCATCGACGAGATCCACACTCTGATCGGCGCTGGCGCCGCGTCGGGTGGCACGCTCGACGCCTCCAACCTGCTCAAGCCGGCCCTGTCGTCCGGCCAGCTCAAGTGCATCGGCGCCACCACCTACACCGAGTTCCGCCAGATCTTCGAGAAGGATCACGCCCTGTCGCGGCGCTTCCAGAAGGTCGATGTGGTGGAGCCGTCGGTGGATGAAACCGTCGAGATCCTCAAGGGCCTCAAGTCGCGCTTCGAGCAGCACCACGGCATCAAGTATTCGTCGTCGGCCCTGTCGAGCGCCGCCGAGCTGTCGGCCCGCTACATCAACGACCGTCACCTGCCCGACAAGGCGATCGACGTGATCGACGAAGCCGGCGCCGCCCAGCGCATCCTGCCCAAGTCGCGCCAGAAGAAGCTCATCGGCAAGACCGAGATTGAGGAAATCGTCGCCAAGATCGCCCGCATCCCGCCGCGCAACGTCTCCAACGACGACCGCGCCGCCCTCAAGACCCTCGACCGCGATCTGAAGAACGTGGTCTTCGGCCAGGACGCCGCCATCGACGCGCTGGCCAAGGCCATCAAGATGTCCCGCTCCGGCCTCGGCAATCCGCAGAAGCCGATCGGTGCCTTCCTGTTCAGCGGCCCCACCGGTGTCGGCAAGACCGAAGTCGCCCGCCAGCTCGCCTACACGCTGGGCATTGAGCTCGTGCGCTTCGACATGTCCGAATACATGGAACGTCACGCGGTGTCGCGACTGATCGGTGCCCCTCCGGGCTACGTCGGTTTCGACCAGGGCGGCCTGCTGACCGAACAGGTCAACAAGAAGCCCCACTGCGTGCTGCTCCTCGACGAGATCGAGAAGGCCCATCCGGACATCTACAACATCCTGCTGCAGGTGATGGACCACGGCACGCTGACCGACAACAACGGTCGCCAGGCCGACTTCCGCAACACCATCCTCATCATGACCACCAACGCGGGCGCCGAGAGCATGCAGAAATCGGTGATCGGCTTCTCGGCCAAACGCGAGATGGGCGATGAGATGGCGGAGATCAAGCGCCTGTTCTCGCCGGAGTTCCGCAACCGTCTCGATGGCACGATCTCGTTCAAGTCCCTCGACTCCGAGATCATCGTCCGGGTGGTGGACAAATTCCTGATGCAGCTCGAAGCCCAGCTCCACGAGAAGAAGGTCGAAGCCCACTTCACCGACAAGCTCAAGACCTGGCTCGGCCAGAAGGGTTTCGATCCGCTGATGGGCGCCCGCCCCATGGCGCGGCTGATCCAGGACACGATCCGCTCGGCGCTGGCCGACGAGCTCCTGTTCGGCCGGCTGGCCGGCGGCGGCAGCGTCACCATCGACATCGACGACAACGGCAAGGCGCTCCTGCTGTTCGAGGAAATGGCGGAAGCTACGGTATAGTCTCGCCGCGCGCGTCGCACACAACCCACGGGCGGCCCATGCCGCCCGTGTGCTTTTGTGGGCCGCGATCTCCCTTCCCATCCTGATTCTCACGGAGTTGCCATGGATTTCCAGACCACCGATCTTTGTGATGCCAACGAAGGCAAGGTGCGCGCCGTCGCGCCGATGTTCCGCAGCTTTGGCGGCAAGACCCGCTTTGCCGGCCCGATCCGCACCCTCAAGGTCTTCGAGGACAACTCGCTGGTCCGCAGCACCCTCGAAACCGCCGGCAACGGCGCCGTGCTGGTGGTCGACGGCGGCGGCTCGATGCGCTGCGCGATGGTCGGCGACCAGCTTGCGCTCCTGGGCGTCAAGAACAACTGGGCCGGCATCGTCGTCTATGGCTGCATCCGCGATTCCGGCCCGATCGCCGGCATGGGCATCGGCGTGTTCGCCCTCGGCACCCACCCCATGAAGAGCGTCAAGAAAGGCGCCGGCGACGTGGACATCCCGGTCACCTTTGGCGGGGTCACCTTCACGCCGGGCGAGTACATCTACGCGGACGAAGACGGCGTGATCGTCTCGGCGACTGCACTGCTGTAAACCTGCCCGCACAATAAAAAACGACGCGGCGCAGCGAATTTTCATTTCACTGGCGCCGACGCCGTTTCACGATATAAAAAACAAACAACAAGACACTGATTAGCAACAAGAATTTATTTCTTATGTCTTATATAAGACTTGTTGCTGCCATGCAAAATCCTGCCTATACTGTCTCCTGTTGATCGAGGTTCCGGAAACGCTGTTTCAGCCAGACCGACCCCGCTCAAGCAGAGCAAGAGTTACGCAACGCCGCCACCCAAAGCAGGTTAAGCGTGCGCCTCGGCTTCCCCTCCCTTCACCCTATGTTTGTAAAGGATGTCGTATGTCTCTGACCCGCGAACAGCAAATCGCCGCCCTCGAAAAAGACTGGGCTGAAAACCCCCGCTGGAAGGGCGTCAAGCGCGGCTACACCGCTGCTGACGTCGTCCGTCTGCGTGGCTCCCTGCAGCCCGAATACACCCTGGCCCAGCGCGGCGCCAAGGTTCTGTGGGACAAGGTCAACGGCGGCGCCAAGAAGGGCTACGTGAATGCCTTCGGCGCGATCACCGCTGGTCAAGCCATGCAACAGGCCAAGGCTGGCCTGGAAGCCGTGTATCTGTCCGGCTGGCAGGTTGCCGCCGACGGCAACACCTCCGAAACCATGTACCCGGACCAGTCGCTGTACGCCT
>NZ_CALAYQ010000153.1:0-44882 GCF_937894855.1 uncultured Zoogloea sp. | reverse complement strand
CGGTGGCGGCGCTCTGGTACAGGGCGTTGAGGTCGCCGCCGCTCCAGAAGTCGCGTTCGAAGAGGTCGGTCTTGCGCTTGGCGTCGCGGATCTGGAACCACTTGCGGAAGATCCAGTACCAGGACATGAAGGAGACGGTGCCGAGCAGCGCCATCACGAGCTTGACGAGGACGCTCGCGTTGGCGATCAGGGACAGGATTGAGAGGTCTTCGGTGACGTTCATCGGTTTAAACCAGGGTGGCGAACTGGTCGCGTACGGCAGGAGGAATCGGAATGGCGCGCTTGGCGGTGCTGTCGATGCAGGCGATGGTGATCTGGGCGTCGAAAATGGGCTGACCTTCGCGCTGGATCTGCTGGTCGAAGATCAGACTGGCGCGGCCGAGCCGGGAGACCCGGCTGACGACGTCCAGCATGTCGTCGAGGACAGCGGGCTGGCGGTAGTCGGCCTTCACGGAGCGCACCACGAAGACGACGCCTTGCTCGGCTGCGAGCCGGCCCTGCTCAAAACCAATAGCCCGCAACCAGTCGGTGCGGGCTCTTTCGCAGAACTTCAGGTAGTTGGCGTAGTAAACCACACCACCGGCGTCGGTGTCTTCGTAGTAAACCCGCACCGGCAGCGTGAAGGACGCCTTCTCCGCGGCAGGAGCGGGATCGTTCGTGAAATGCATCGCAACATTTTACCGCACGACTCGCCCTGATCCGAAGCAACGCGGTAGATTCAGTGTTTCAGAATGTAGGTAGGAGCGGGCCGATTGCGCTGGCCGCATTGTAATTGCAGCAATCCTGTGCCTAGAATCGCGCTCTTGGAGACAGGCTGGTGCGATTCGTGCATTGGCCAGCGAGTCGCAGATGGGCGATGTCGCGGCGCGGATGTCGCGGGATCCCGGCCCGACAGTCGATTCATGGGAGGAATAAGAGATGGTTGCAACTACCAGCAAAGACAAGACGCTGACCGAGGCCGAGATTCTGGCCATGCCGGAAGATGACTATATGAATCCGGCGCAGCTCGAGTTCTTCCGCTTGCGCTTGTCGAAGATGCGTGAAGAGCTGCTCGAGAACGCTGCCAGCACCGGCGCAAACCTGCGCGAGAACGAGATCGTCGCCGATCCGGCCGACCGGGCCACGGTCGAGGAAGAGCACGCCCTCGAGCTGCGCGTGCGCGATCGCGAACGCAAGCTGATCAAGAAGATCGAGGAAGCCCTCGAGCGGATCGCAGAAGGCGAATACGGCTGGTGCGAGGAAACCGGCGACCCGATCGGGATCGGCCGCCTGCTCGCCCGCCCGACCGCCACGCTGTCGATCGACGCCCAGGAGCGTCGCGAGCGCACCCAGAAGCTTTACGGGGAATAATCCCCCCGTTCCCGCTTCCTGCTTCACCCTGTTTCGCCGGATCGGCCAGGCCCACCATGACCGCTCCGGCGAACCGCATTCCTGTCACCCTGCTCACCGGGTTCCTCGGTTCGGGCAAGACCACCCTGCTCAATCACCTGCTGCGCCAGCCCGAGCTGGCCGGGACGGTGGTGCTCGTCAACGAATTTGGCGCCGTGCCGCTGGATCACCTGCTTGTCGAGAAGATCGACGAGGACGTGGTGCTGCTCGAATCCGGCTGCATCTGCTGCTCGGTGCGGGGTGATCTGTCGCGGGCGCTGAAGGATGTCTTCATGCGCCGCCTGCGCCGGGAGCTTCCCGCGCTGACCCGGGTGGTCATCGAGACCACAGGCCTCGCCGATCCGGCGCCGGTAATCTTCACCCTGATGCAGGATTTCTTCATCGCCGAACGCTATCGCCTCGACGGCGTGGTGACGGCGGTGGATGCGCTGTTCGGCGCCGGGCAGCTCGCCCGCCAACCCGAGGCCGTCAAGCAGGCCGCGATGGCCGACCGGCTCATCATCACCAAGTGCGACCAGGCGCCGCCCGACGCCGTGGATGCGCTGGCGGAGGCGCTCGCCGGGCTCAATCCGGGTGCGGCCCAGTTCCGCGTCGAAGGCGGCGTGGTCGAGCCCTCTGCGGTGCTCGATTGCGGCCTGTGGAACCCGGCCACCAAATCCGCCGACGTGGCGCGCTGGCTGGCCGACGAGGCCGTCGCAGCCCGGGCTGTCCGCAACCCGTATGCCCCGGTGGGCCGCGGCACGCGTCCGGCGGGCGACCCGAACCGTCACGACGCGAGCACTCACGCCTTCGTGGTGCGCATCGACCAGCCCGTGGGCTGGGGCGATTTCTCCACGGCCCTCGACATGCTCCAGGGCCTCAAGGGCGATCACCTGCTGCGGGTGAAAGGCATCGTGAACGTGCGGGGCGAGGCCGCGCCGCGGGTCATCCAGTGCGTCCATCACCTGCGCTACCCGGATGCCGCGCTGCCGGCCTGGCCGGATGACGACCGGTCCACCCGGCTGGTGTTCATCGTCCGCGATCTCGACCGCGCCATTGTCGACCACGCGTTTGCCTGCTTCTGCGCGTCGGAGGCAGCGGCGTGAGGCACATCGCGCTGCCTTTCCGCCTGCCGCGCCGGGCCTCGCCGCTGTTTCGCAGCGTGCTGGCGCTGGTGCTGGTGTGCGCCCAGCTGTTCGCTGCCGCCCACGCCCTCAGCCACGTGGGCGACGGGCTGGCGGAGCGCCGCGGTGCGGGCATTCTTGCCGCGACGCCGGCGACCACCGGCGAGACTGGCCCCGGCGGCCTGCCCGCGGCGGAGCGTCACGAGCGTTGCCTGCTGTGCCTGGCCGCGGCCGATCTGGCTTTTGTCCTCCCTCCCTCGCCGGCCGTGCTGGTCGTCGAGACGCTCCCGCCCGCGCAGCTTGCCGAACCCGCCGTGGTGCTGGTGGCCCGGCGCGCGCCCTGCCCACCCTGTCGCGGGCCGCCCGCTTCCGTCTGATCCCGTTCCCGAACCGCTGACCGGCGTCCGTCGCTGCCCGAGGGCAAGACGCGCGCCGGCCGGCTGCTTTATCCGAACTGATCCGACGGAGCACTCTCCATGAAATTCGTACGACCCGCCGCCCTCTGCGCGGCGCTCGCGGCGTTGCCGCATGCCGCCCTGGCGGCCCCCGACGCGGCTTCCGAAGCCGACCTGAAACAGCTCCGCAACCAGCTGCGCGAACTCCGCGAAACCTACCAGCAGCGCATCGACGCCCTCGAGCGCCGGCTTGCCGACGCAGAGGCCCGTAGCGCCTCCGCGGTGGCCGTGGCGGCCGAGGCCGACCGCACGGCCGCTCGCGCCGAGAGCGTGGCCAAGGCCAGTGCCGAGCCCGCGCCCCAGCGCCCGGCGGGCGAGTCCGCCTTCAACCCGGCGGTGTCGCTGATCATCGACAGCAAGTTCACCCGCCTGCAGCGCGACCCGTCCACCTACCGCATCGACGGCTTCATCCCGTCTGGCGGCGAGGTCGGGCCACCGAAGAAGGGCTTCTCCCTGGGCGAATCCGAGCTGGCCTTCTCCGCCAATATCGACCACCTGTTCCGCGGCAACGCGCGTTTCTCGCTGGCCGAGGACGACGGCGCCGGCGTCGTCGAGGTGGAAGAGGTGAACGTGGAAAGTCTGGCCCTGCCGGCCGGCCTCAAGATGAAGGCCGGGCGCTTCCTGTCCGGCGTCGGCTACATCAACCAGCAGCATCCCCACGAGTGGGATTTCACCGACGCGCCGCTGGCCTACAAGGCCTTCTTCGGCTATCGCCTGCAGAACGACGGCGTGCAGCTGCGCTGGGTGGCGCCGACCGCGTTGTTCATGGAGTTCGGCGCCGAAGCGGCCAATGGCGGCAAGTTCCCCGGGGCCGAGCGCCACACCAACGGCGCCGGGCTGTGGACGGCCTTCGCCCACGTGGGCGGCGACATCGGCGAGTCGTCGGCGTGGCAGGCGGGCCTGTCCCACGTGCGCACCCACCCGCAGGAGCGGGCCTTCGAGGACGGCGGCTTCACCAATGCCTTCTCGGGACGCAGCCAGACGTGGATCGCCGATTTCATCTACAAGTGGGCGCCAGGCGGCAACAGCCGCGACACCTACTTCAAGCTGCAGGGCGAATACCTGCGCCGCACCGAATCGGGTTCGATCAACTACGGGGGCGACGGCAATGACTACGCGGCGCGGCTGCGCCAGTCGGGCGCCTACCTGCAGGCGGTGTATCAGTTCATGCCGCGCTGGCGGGTGGGCGTGCGGGGCGACTGGCTGCGCTCGGGCAACGTCGATCTGGGCGGTCTGACCAGCGCCGAGCTGCCGATCCTGGCCGGCTACGACCCGACGCGCCAGTCGGCGATGGTGGATTGGTCGCCGTCGGAGTTCTCGCGCCTGCGCCTGCAGGTGGCGCGGGACAAGTCGCGCAGCGGCGAGTCCGACAACCAGGTGTGGCTGCAGTACGTGATGAGTCTTGGCGCCCACGGTGCTCACAAGTTCTGAGGAGCCGGAAGATGATCGACAAGATGATCCTGCGCGTCGTCGCGCTGCTGTGCGTGCTGCTGCCGGCCCTGCCGGCCGCGGCGTCTGTCAATGTGTTTGCAACGGTGCCCGAGTGGGCGGCGCTGGCGAAGGAGATCGGGGGCGACAAGGTCAATGTGCTGGCCGCCACCACCGCCCTTCAGGATCCGCACCGCATCGAGGCGCGTCCGTCGCTGATCGCCCGGGCGCGGAGCAGCCAGCTGGTGGTGGCCACCGGCGCCGACCTGGAGATCGGCTGGTTGCCGCTGGTGCTGCGGGAGTCGGGTAATCCGGCGATCCAGCCGGGGCAGCCGGGCTACTTCGAGGCGACCTCGGCGGTGCGCCTGCTGGAAGTGCCAGCCCGCCTCGACCGGGCGGACGGCGACGTGCATCCCGGCGGCAACCCCCACATCCAGCTCGATCCGCGCAACATCCTGGCGGTGGGCGAGGCGCTGACGGCCCGGCTGGCCCAGGTGGACCCGGCCAACGCCGCCGCCTACAAGGCGGGCTTCGCGCGCTTCGCCGAGCGCTGGAAGGCGGCGATGGGACGCTGGGAGCAGGCCGCCGCGCCGCTCAGGGGCGTGCCGGTGTGGGTGCAGCACAAGGGCTTTCCGTATCTGTCGGCCTGGCTGGGCCTGAAGGAGCTGGGCGCGCTGGAGCCCAAGCCGGGCGTCGAGGCGGGCAGTGCCCAGCTCGCCAGCCTGCTGGAACGCCAGAAGGCCACGCCGGCGAAGATGATCCTGCGCCCGGCCTACGCCCGGCCCACGTCGTCGGACTGGATGGCCGAGCGGGCGAAGATCCCGGTGGTCGTGCTGCCCTACACGGTAGGCGGTTCGAGTGAGGCGTCCGACCTGTTCGGGCTGTTCGACGACACCCTCCGGCGCCTGCTCGCCGGGGCGAAGTAAGGGGGCGCGGCATGGCCGGATTCCTGATCCGCGCCAGCGGTCTGGTGGCCGGCTATGCCGCGCCGGTGGCCGGGCCGCTGGATTTTGCGCTGCGCCGGGGCGAGATCCTCGGCCTCGCGGGGCCCAACGGCGCCGGCAAGTCAACGCTGCTCAAGGCCCTGTGGGGTGGCGTGCGGGTGTTTGGCGGCACGGTGGAGAAGGCGCCGGGGCTGGCGATCTCCCATCAGGCCCAGGGCTTTGACGACCTGCGCGGCATTCCGCTGACCGGTCGCGAGCTGCTGCGCCTCACCGGCGCCACGACCGACGGCCTGCCGGCGTGGCTGTCGGGCCGGCTCGACGAGCGCCTCGACCGGCTCTCCGGCGGGCAGCTGCAGTTCCTGCGTCTGTGGGCCTGCCTCGCCGCGCCGGCCGACCTGATCCTGCTGGACGAGCCCACCAACAACCTCGACAAGGCCGGCGTGGCTTTCCTGTCGGACTGGCTGGGCCACGCCCACGCGGCGCAGGGCATCGTGATCGTCTCCCACGACCACAGTTTCATCGACCAGGTGTGCACTCGGGTGGTGAACGTGGGGGAGGAGGCGCCCGCATGAGCTTCGATCTGCTCTTCGATCCGCTGTTCCGGGTGCCGTTCTTCACCGGCCTGCTGCTGGCTGGCCTGCTGCCGCTGGTGGGCATGTACCTGCGCCTGCGGGACGAATGGCTGGCGGCGCTGGCCTTTGCCCAGATGGCGTCGGCCGGGGCGCTGCTGGCGATGGTGGCCGACTGGCCGATGATCGCCGGCGGCCTGCTGGCGGCCGTTGTCGCGGCGCTGGTGAAAGGCGTCGCCGCGCAAGCGGGGGCCGGCGCCTACGCGCTGATGATGCTCCTCGCCTGGGGCGCCGGGGTGCTGCTGGTGGCCAATCATCCGCTGGCCGAACAGGCCGGCCACGCACTCTTCGACGGTCAGCTATATTTCACTGGTGAAGGTCATCTGGTGGCCGCTGCGCTGGCCGTGGCGGTAATCGTGCCGCTGCTGGCCTGGCTGTCCCGGCCCTTGCTGCTGGCGCGCTTCTTTCCGGAGTTCTACCGGGCCCGGGGGCGCAACGAGCGGCCGCGGCTGATGCTCTTCGACCTGCTGGCCAGCCTCGCGGTGGCGCTGGCGACGGTCAGCCTGGGGGTGATGGCAGCCTTCGCGCTGGTCTTCGTGCCGCCGCTCCTGGCCTGCCGTTTTGGCCGCGGCTGGCGATCGGGCCTGGTGCTCTCGGCTGTCATCGGAATGGCGGGGTACTGCGTTGCGTTTGCGGTGTCGCTGGGTTTCGACCAGCCTTTCGGGCCGGTTTGTGCGGTGCTTTTCGTGGTGCTCGTTTTGGTGATGGGCGTGAAATCCGACAGGATGTAAATCACGGAGCCCGTGCTTTGTAGAGTGATATCCTAGTCAATCGTAAAAAAGTAACTTGGAGGGTATGGGAGTGGTGCTACCTTTTTTCGGCAAGAAGCCTGCACCTGCCGGAACTACCGCACCCCGTTCCCGGAGCGCTTCCAGCGCCGGAAGCGCCCAGATGTCATTGAACGGGCTGCCGCATGGCGGCAACGTCCGCAGCGAGAGCTCGACCCTCGATTTCACGATCGCCGGCGGTGATCTCAAGCGCATCCTCGCCCAGTGTGCCGACAAGGTGCACGTGGAAGAGGGCGTCGACGAGATGGCTCCGCCGGCCGAAGAAGCCGCCATCCTGTTTGCCCACGGCGGCGATGACGAAGCCCGCAGCGTGCTCGAGCACGCGCTAGAGGGCACTATCAACGCCGATGCCCGCTTCAACCTCTGGCAGATGCTCCTTGACCTGATGCGCCTTACCGGCCAGCGGGAGCGTTTCGAGGCCCTCAGCCTCGGGTTTGCCACCGAATTCGAGCGCTCGCCCCCGGCCTGGCGCGATCTGTCTTCCCCGTCGGCCCGGGTCAGTAACGAGCCAAAGGTACAAACGATCAACCTGTCCGGCCATCTCGGCGGTCAGGCTGCCGCCCAGTTTGCCCAGTTGATCCAGATCGCGATGCGCGCCGGTGCCCTGCGCATCGATCTTGCCCGCCTCAGCGGTGTCGATGACGCCGGTGCCGAGCTGTTGCTGCGCGCGGTGCGCGGCCTGCGCCGGGCCAAGGTCCGGCTGTCGCTGGGTGGCGCGATCCATCTCGTCAATCTGCTGAGCGGTTTGGTGACTTCCGGCAAGCGCGCCAACCAGTCCCTGTGGCTGCTCCTGCTCGAAGTGCTGCAATACACCGATCAGCAGGATCGCTTCGAGGAGCTCGCCGTGGATTACGCGATGACCTTCGAAGAGTCGCCGCCGTCCTGGGAGCCGCCCCTGACGGTCACCGCCAGCCAGACCGGCGCCGAGCCCCTCGCCACCGCTGCCCGCACCTATGTGCTCGAAGGCGAGATCATCGGCCCCAACACCGACACGCTGCGCAAGATCACCGGTTTTGCCGCCGACAAGACCATGGTCGAGGTGGATTGCAGCCGGCTGCGGAGGATGGATTTCGTCTCTGCCGGCATGCTCTTCAATATCATCTCCCAGCTCCACAACCAGGGGCGGCTGATCGTGCTGACCGGCGTCAATTCGATGGTCGCGGCGCTGATGCAGGTGATGGGCCTTCATCAGGTGGCCCGGATCGAGCTTCACAGCTGAGCCTTCCGGCCTCGTCCGCAGCGCTTTTTTCGTCTGATTCCGTTCCACTCCCAGGCGTCGTGACGCCGCCAGATCACGCTGTTTCCGCCGCGGGCGGAGTGGGCTTGTAATCCGTTTTTTCGTCCCCACATCCGTGCGATGGAACAATATCACGGCACCACCATCCTCTCGGTCCGGCGCGGCCGGCACGTAGCCCTCGGCGGCGACGGCCAGGTCACCCTCGGCAACATCGTCATCAAGGCCAGCGCCCGCAAGGTGCGCAAGCTCTATCAGGATCGCATCCTGGCCGGGTTCGCCGGCGGCACGGCCGATGCCTTCACGCTCTTCGAGCGCTTCGAGGCCAAACTCGAAAAGCACCAGGGCAACCTCGTGCGCAGCGCCGTCGAGCTCGCCAAGGACTGGCGCACCGACCGCGCCCTGCGCCGGCTCGAAGCCATGCTGGCGGTGGCCGATCTCGACAACTCGCTGATCATTACCGGCAACGGCGACGTGCTGGAGCCCGAGCAGGGCATCGTGGCGATCGGCTCTGGCGGCGCCTACGCCCAGTCGGCGGCCCGTGCGCTCATCGAGAACACCGAGCTCGCCCCCGAAGAGGTGATCAAGAAGTCCCTCACCATCGCCGGCGATCTGTGCATCTACACCAACCAATGCCACACCATCGAGGTGCTGAAGCCATGAGTCCGCAAAGCCGCCTTAAGGGCGAAATCTCCCGCCTGGCGGGAAAGCGCGTAGCGCCAAGGGTGCCCAAATGACCCAGATGACGCCTCCGGAGATCGTCTCCGAACTCGACAAGCACATCGTCGGCCAGGGCAAGGCCAAGAAGGCCGTGGCCGTGGCGCTGCGCAACCGCTGGCGGCGCGCCCAGGTGGCGGAGCCGCTGAAGAGCGAGATCACCCCCAAGAACATCCTGATGATCGGCCCGACCGGCGTAGGCAAGACCGAGATCGCCCGCCGTCTGGCGCGGCTCGCCAACGCGCCCTTCATCAAGATCGAGGCGACCAAGTTCACCGAGGTGGGCTATGTGGGCCGCGATGTGGACACGATCATCCGCGATCTGGTGGAAATCGCCATCAAGAGCCACCGCGAACAGGCCATGAAGAAATGCCGCGACCGGGCGATGGACGCCGCCGAAGACCGCGTGCTCGACATCCTCTTGCCGCCGGCCCGGCCGACGGTGGGCTTCGGCGCCGAGCCGGCCACGCCGGAAGATAACGCCACCCGCCAGAAATTCCGCAAGAAACTGCGCGAGGGCGAGCTCGACGACAAGGAAGTCGAGATCGAGGTGGCGGTGCCCGGCATGAGCGCCGAGATCCTCGCGCCTCCGGGCATGGAAGAGCTCACCGGCCAGCTGCAGAGCATGTTCCAGAACATCGGCGGCGGGAAGAAGAAATCCCGCAAGCTGAAGATCAGCGAGGCCATGAAGCTGCTCGCCGACGAGGAAGCCGCCAAGCTGGTGAACGACGAGGAGCTCAAGCTCGAAGCGCTGCGCATGGTCGAGCAGAACGGCATCGTGTTTCTCGACGAGATCGACAAGATCGCCACCCGCTCCGATAGCCACGGCGCCGATGTGTCGCGCCAGGGCGTGCAGCGCGACCTGCTGCCGCTGGTCGAAGGCACGACGATCAGCACCAAGTACGGGATGGTCAAGACCGACCACATCCTGTTCATCGCCAGCGGCGCTTTCCACCTGTCGCGCCCGAGCGACCTGATCCCCGAGCTGCAGGGGCGCTTCCCGATCCGCGTGGAGCTGGAGTCCCTCTCCGTCGAGGATTTCGAGCGCATCCTGACCCAGACCGACGCCTGCCTGACGCGTCAGTACGAAGCCCTGCTCGCCACCGACGGCGTGACGCTGCAGTTTGCGCCGGACGGTATCCGCCGGCTCGCCGAGATCGCCTTCCAGGTCAATGAAAAGACCGAGAACATCGGCGCCCGCCGGCTTTACACCGTGATGGAAAAGCTGCTGGAAGAGCTGGCCTTCGAGGCTGGCAAGGCTGGTGAGCAGACCGTCACCATCGACGCCGCCTATGTGGACGGGCGCCTCGAGGTGCTGGCCCAGCGGGAAGACCTGGCGCGCTACGTGCTGTAAGGCTGCGCCGGGCTCATCCGGATGCTGTCGAATGAGGGGCTACCGGGGTAGCCCCTCATTTATTTCACGGGTCGGATGGCGTATACCGTCGGGCGAGCGTCGCCGGAGAGTGGCGCCGATACCTCCCCAGAACTCGTCACCTGAACGCCATGCTCCTGCGCATCGTCTCCATCCTCTTTCCGCTCTTTGCCATCACCGCGGTGGGTTTTCTGGTTGGCCGGCGGGCGAAGCCGGATCTGTCCCAGGCCAACAAGCTCAACATGGATGTGTTCGTGCCGGCGCTGGTGTTCGGCGCGCTGGCCAACAAGTCCTTCCACATCATGCAGTTCCTGCCGCTGCTGGGGGCGACCACGGTGGCGGTGGTGGGCTCGGGGCTGGTCGGCTGGGGCGTGGCGCGGATGATCGGGGTGGCGCCGCGCACCTTCGTGCCGCCGATGATGTTCAACAACTGCGGCAACCTGGGCCTGCCCCTGGCGGTGCTGGCCTTCGGCGAGGAGGCGCTGGCGCCGGCGGTGGTGATGTTCATGGTGTCGAACCTCATCCATTTCACCTTCGGCGCCTGGTATCTCGATCACCACGCGCGCCTGGCGAGCGTGTGGCGCGTGCCCTCGGTGCTGGCCACGCTGGCGGGGCTGGCGGTGGGCATCGCCGGCATCGAGGTGTGGCAGCCGGCGATGCTGGCGATCAAGATGCTCGGCGACATCTCGATTCCGCTGATGCTGTTTGCACTGGGGGTGCGGATCAGCGAGTCGCGCATCTCGGCGATCCGGCTCGGGATGACCGGCGCGGTGGCGCGGCCGGCGATCGGCATGGCGCTGTCGGTGGTGCTGATCTGGCTGGTGCCGCTGCCCGAGCGCGAGCGGGCGCTGCTGCTGGTGTTCGGCGCGCTGCCGCCGGCGGTGCTCAACTACATGTTTGCCGAGCGCTACCACCAGGAGCCGGAGAAGGTGGCGTCGATGGTGCTGATCGGCAACGTGCTGGCGGTGGCCTTCCTGCCGCTGGCGCTGGCGATGGCCTTGTGACGGGGCTCAGCCGCCGCTGTTGAAGCGCCCGATCAGCCGGCGGTCGCGCTTGGTGGGGCGGCCGTGAAGGTCGGCGCCGGGCGTGGCGGCGAACTTGCGTTCTTCCCGCGCCGTTTCGCGGGCGGCGATGCTTTCAGGCGTTTCGGCGTAGAGCGTCTGGGCCACAGTGGCGCTGCCGCGCTTCTCGGCGATGCCTGTGACGATCAGCGTAAATCGGGCTTCGGCTAGCTGGATCTCTACCCGATCGCCGATCTTGACGTCTTTTGCGGGTTTGACGCGGATGCCGTTGAGCTGCACCTTGCCGCCTTCGACGGCGTCGGTGGCGAGGGTGCGATGCTTGAAGAAGCGGGCCGCCCACAGCCATTTGTCGAGGCGGGTGCGGTCGGTGGAGTCGTGGCTGTCTTTCATTCCTTGACCGGCCGTTTGGCCAGTTTCCGTTGCAGGGTGCGTCGGTGCATTTTAAGCGCACGCGCCGTGGCGGAGATGTTTCCGTCGTTTTCGCTGAGCACCCGCTGGATGTGCTCCCATTCCAGCCGGTCCACCGACATCGGCGCCGCCGACGGCGTGTCGTCGATGACCACCTCGGTGGCCGAGAGCGCCTTCAGGATCGCATCCACGTCCGCCGGCTTGGCGAGGTACTGGGTGGCCCCGAGCTTGATCGCGTCGACAGTGGTGGCGATGCTGGCGTAGCCGGTCAGCACCAGGATGCGGCAGTCGGGATTGACCGCCAGCAGCGGCTCGATGAGGCGCAGACCGGAGCTGCCGGCGATGTTGAGGTCGAGGACCACGTATTCGGGCTCGTGCTCGCGGGCGAGGCCGAGGGCGCTCTCGGGATCGGCAGCGCCGAAGACTGTAAAGCCGCGCTGGCCGAGGGCGCGGGTGAGCACGCGGTTGAAGACGGGGTCGTCGTCGATGACGAGGATGTGGGGGGCGTCCTGGGCGTTCATGGCTGGAGGTTGGCAAGAGGAAGGCTGAGGGTGGCGACGGTGCCGCCGCCGGGGCGGGGCGCAAAGCGGATGCTGCCGCCGCAGCGCTCGGCGGCGCTGCCGGCCAGCAGCAGGCCGATGCCCAGGCCCTGGCCAGGGCTGCGCGGAGCGGCTTCGTCGACGGGCATGCCGGGGCCGCGGTCGAGCACCCGGACGACGAGCTCGGCGTCGTCGACACCAGCTTCGCATTCGATGCCCGCCGGATCGGCGTCGGCGGCGTTGTTGATGAGGTTGTGGATGGCCTGTTCGAGGGTTGTGTCGGCCACCAGCGTGGGGGCGGGATCGCCGCAGTCGATGCGGGTGGCCAGCGGCACGTGGGGCCGCTGGCTGCGCCAGCGCTCGATGATGCCGGCGAGCCAGGCATCGGCGGCCATCGTGGAGCCGCCTTCGGCGCGCAGGCTGCCGGCGCGCAGGGTGAGCCCGCCGAGGATCGTCTTGCAGTGGGCGATCTGGGTGAGGAGGATTTCGGCGTCGGCCCGGGTGTCGTCGTCGAGGCCCGGGTTGCGGGCAAGTTCGCCGGCGACGATGGCCATCGTGCCCAGCGGTGTGCCGAGCTCGTGAGCGGCGCCGGCGGCGAGGTTGCCCAGGGCGACGATGCGCTCGCTGCGCAGGCTGGACTCGCGGGCCGCGGCCAGCGCCTGGTCGCGGCGACGGATGGCGGCGGTCATGCGCACCACGTACCACACGATCACCCCGGCCGAGAGGGCGAAGGTGAGCCACATGCCGGCCAGATGCCAATGCACGGCGAGACCCGAGTCGTAGATGTCGAGCTGCTCGTTGAAATCCCACAGCACCGAATAGGCCACAACGGCCAGCACCGCAAGCAGCCATGCCCACCGTCCGGGGAGGGTCGCCGCGCCGATCGCGACCAGTGGCAACAGCAGCGAAATCAACGGGTTGGTGGCGCCCCCGGTGAAGTATAGGAAGGCGCTCCAGGCGCCCAGTTCGATGCATAGCTGGGCGAACAGCTCGGCCGGGCGGATGGCGCTGATGCGGGCGGCGCGCAGCATCGACAGGCCGTTGATCGCGATCAGCGTGACCGCCACCGGGAGCAGGGCGGCGCCGGGGAGGGGAATGTCGAGGAGCCAGGGCACGAAGAGCAGCACGCCCAGCATCGTCCCGATGGACAGCCAGCGCAGGCCGATCAGGCGGCGCAGGGCATCGGTGGGGCTGGCGGGAGAGGGCATGGCGGTGTGCCTGGGAGGAGGAAAACGCGTCGGCGGATTATCGCCGAAGCGGGCGCCAGGCCTCGCGCTGAAGGCGCCAGAGGGTGTGCGGTGGATTGTCGCAGCCCGCCTTTTTGACATTTTTTCGGGCTTTCGGGCATGTTTTCGAAAATAGTGTTTGCATTAGTGGCCGATACAGTGCACAGTCCGACCTCGCGATCTTCAAGTAGTGTTGTTGTTGTCTGGTTCAGTACCCGCAGCCCTGCGGCAGTCTTTCCTTCATCACCCCGCCGTCTTGAGTTTCGCCCTTCCCAGGGGGAAAACCCTGTTTTAACGTTTTTTCAAGGATATTCATCATGGCAGCAGGTACCGTGAAGTGGTTCAACGATTCCAAGGGCTTCGGTTTCATCACCCCGGAAAACGGCGGTGACGATCTGTTCGCTCACTTCTCCGCCATCCAGTCCAAGGGTTTCAAGACCCTGACTGAAGGCCAGCGCGTGACCTTCGACGTGGTCACCGGCCCGAAGGGCCAGCAGGCCGCCAACATCGTTCCGGTGGCCTAAGTCCCGGTCGATACCAGCCCGGCGGGAGCCGGGCTGCGGAACGCGGCAACGCTGTTCCGGACGCATCCCAGAAGCCCGGCCCATGCCGGGCTTTTTGCTGTCCACGCGCCAGATCCCCGCCCCGCGAAATCCGCCCGGCGGGGATTTTCTTTTTCTGTGCGTGCTTCTTGCTCCTTGTTAAGGCGATTTCTCAGCTGTAAGCGAACGTAAGTTCACCGTAAGTCTGCGCCGGTAACTTGCGATCACCCTTAGGGCGCCCCACGGTGCCCAGCAAGGTTAATTCGAAGAGGAGGAGAAAGACATGAGAGACGACCTCGGCGACCGCATCCGGGCAAATCCGAAGTACCAGGAGCTGGTCTCGAAACGCAATTCATACGGCTGGATCATGACTGCGTTGATGATGATTGTTTACTACGGCTACATCCTGCTGGTGGCCTTCAACAAGGAGTTCCTCGCCCAGAAGACCGGCGCGGGCGTGATGTCGATTGGTATTCCCATCGGCGTTGGCGTGATTCTGTTCACCATCATCATTACCGGCATTTACATCCGTCGTGCCAATACCGAATTCGACGATCTGAAGGCTCAGGTCATCAAGGAGGCAACCAAGTGATGCGTACTTCCAAACTTATCCTTGGCCTCCTGGCGGTGCTGGCTTCCGGTGCCGCCCTGGCTGCCGGTGCCGACCTCGGTCAGGCCGAAAAGCAGGCCACCAACTGGACCGCGATCATCATGTTCGGCATCTTCGTTGCCGGCACGATGTTCATCACCAAGTGGGCCGCTTCCAAGACCAAGTCGGCTGCCGACTTCTACACTGCCGGCGGTGGCATTACCGGCTTCCAGAACGGCCTGGCGATCGCCGGTGACTACATGTCCGCCGCGTCCTTCCTGGGTATTTCCGCCGCGGTGATGGCCAACGGCTACGACGGCCTGATCTTTGCGATCGGCTTCCTCGTGGGCTGGCCGGTCATCACCTTCCTGATGGCAGAGCGTCTGCGCAACCTCGGCAAATTCACCTTCGCCGACGTGGCCGGTTACCGCTTCCAGCAGACCCCGATCCGTGCCTTCGCAGCTTCCGGCACGCTGGTCGTGGTGGCCTTCTACCTCATCGCCCAGATGGTCGGTGCCGGTCAGCTGATCAAGCTGCTCTTCGGCCTCGAGTACTGGATGGCTGTGGTGATCGTTGGCGCGCTGATGATGGTTTATGTGCTCTTCGGTGGCATGACCGCCACCACCTGGGTGCAGATCATCAAGGCCGTGCTGCTGCTGGCCGGTGCGTCGTTCATGGCGTTCATGGTGCTCGTCAAGTTCGGTTTCAGCCCGGAAGCGATGTTCGCCAAGGCTGTCGAGATCAAGACCGCCCTCGCCGCCAAGGACGCCAAGCTGATCGCCGACGCCGCGACCGCTGCTGCCGCCTCCGGCAAGGATGTGGCCGAAGTGACCGCCGCGATGGCCGCCAAGAAGGGCGATTCCATCATGGGCCCGGGCTCCTTCGTGAAGGATCCGATCTCCGCCATCTCCTTCGGTATGGCGCTGATGTTCGGTACCGCTGGTCTCCCGCACATCCTGATGCGTTTCTTCACCGTGCCGGATGCCAAGGAAGCCCGTAAGTCCGTGGGCTGGGCGACTGTCTGGATCGGCTACTTCTACATCCTGACCTTCGTGATCGGCTTTGGCGCCATCTGCTTCGTGCTGACCGATCCGACCTTCCTGGATGCCAAGGGTGTCCTGAAGGGCGGCGGCAACATGGCGGCCATCCACCTGGCCAACGCCGTTGGCGGCAACATCTTCCTCGGCTTCATCTCCGCGGTTGCGTTCGCCACCATCCTGGCCGTGGTTGCTGGTCTGACCCTGTCCGGTGCTTCCGCCGTGTCGCACGACTTGTACGCCACCGTGTTCAAGAAGGGCAATGCCGACTCCGCCGCCGAGCTGCGTGTCTCCCGTATCACCACCATCGTCCTGGGTGTGATCGCGGTTGTCCTGGGTATCGCCTTCGAAAAGCAGAACATCGCCTTCATGGTGTCCCTGGCCTTCGCCATCGCCGCTTCGGCCAACTTCCCGGTGCTCTTCATGAGCGTGCTGTGGAAGGACTGCACCACCAAGGGTGCGGTGATCGGTGGTTTCCTCGGCCTGCTCAGCGCCGTGGTGATGACCGTCCTGTCCGACTCGGTGTGGGTTGCCACCCTGGGTAACCCGAAGGGTTCCGCTCCGTTCCCCTACACCTCGCCGGCCCTGTTCTCCATGACCATCGGCTTCGTGGGTATCTGGATCTTCTCGCTGCTCGACCGCAGCCCGAACGCCCAGCAGGAACGTGCTGACTTTGCTGCCCAGCTGATCCGTTCCGAAACCGGTATCGGTGCATCTGGTGCGTCTGGTCACTAAGCCCTGAATCCACCGGCCGGATCGCTGATCCGGTCGGCCCGGAAATGACAAACCCCGGTTCGCCGCAAGGCGACCGGGGTTTGTTGCGTCTACCGGGTATGGTTTTGCGTGCCTGTCCGGGTTGCGCGGGCGCGGCTGCATGTCACTTCAACCGCCCCTCCGCGTGGTGGCCGGGGGCCGATGGCGTCCTGCTGCTCCGCGGGCTGCGCCAATCGGCCTCGCTGGACAGGCGGCGACGCGTGCGCGCCTGCACTTCGACCGTGTTTGCCGACGATCTCGGTCGCGATGCGGTTCATATCGGTCTTGGCGTGGTGATCATTCACCCCTGCGTAATCAATATCGACGTCGGTGTATTGATCGCGCGGACGTCGACATCGATGTCTGGTGCCGGCGTGATGAAATGTCGCGCGGTGATATTGATATCCGGTGCCGGTGCGAAGATCGCGCCGCAGGTGGCGTTGATATCTGGCGCCCGCGTATTCAATGTCGACGCCGGTGTATTGACCACGCGGGCGCCGACATCATGTTCTCCCGTGTGAGCAAGGTGATTTTTTAGCCTGCGCAATGATTGCGCGGCGGCAGACTGAGGCATCCGTCCAGCGCGGTGAAAGCCGGCGCCGACGTGGCGACCGCGCCAGCGGCAGGATCGAGGGCCGGCCTTGGCGCGCAGGGATGGCCGCTGCACAAACCTTGCTGCGCCGCCTGGCCAGCTCAGGCTGGCGGCGGTAGACAAAAAAACGGCGCCCTTGCGGGGCGCCGTGAAAATCTCCTGGGAGGGAGAAGAGAAGACACTCTGTGTAGTCGGGCGCCGGAGCGCCCGACCGTGTTCAGTGGGAGCTCGCCGAAGCGGCACCGATACCGGTCTGGGAACGCACGTACTGGTCGTCGTAACCCGCCTTGTCGATCTTGGAGCGGGCGCTGGTGTCGGTCACCGAGAACAGCCAGGTGAAGAAGAAAGCCAGCGGCATCGAGAACAGGGCCGGTTGTTCGTACGGGAAGATCGGCGTGGCATTGCCCAGCACCACCACCCACACGGCCTTGGACAGCACCACGAAGCTCACCGCCGAGATCAGGCCGATGAGGCCGCCAAGGAGTGCGCCGCGGGTGGTCAGGCCCCGCCAGTACATCGACAGGATCAGGATCGGGAAGTTGGTCGAGGCGGCGATGCCGAAGGTCAGGCCGACGAGGAAGGCGATGTTCTGCTTCTCGAACATGATGCCCAGCAGCACGGCAACCACGCCCAGGGCGATGGTGGACAGCTTGGAGACACGCATCTCTTCGGCTTCGCTGGCGGTGCCCTTGCGGATCACACGAGCGTAGATGTCGTGGGCGATGGAGGAGGCGCCGGCCAGAGCCAGACCGGAAACCACGGCCAGGATGGTGGCGAACGCGACCGCCGACATGAAGCCCAGGAACAGGTTGCCGCCAACGGCCTTGGACAGGTGCATCACCGGCATGTTGCCGCCGCCGATCAGCTTGCCGCCGATGTTGCCGCCTTCGTAGAAGTCGGGGTTCTGGCCGACGATCACGATGGCCATCAGGCCCAGGGCGCACACCACCATGAAGAAGTAGCCGATGCAGCCGCTGGCCACGAACACGCTCTTGCGGGCTTCCTTGGCGTTCGGCACGGTGAAGAAGCGCATCATGATGTGGGGCAGGCCGGCGGTGCCGAACACGAGACCCAGCGACAGGGACACGGCGGTGATCGGGTCGGCCATCAGCGAGCCGGTGCCCATGATCTTGATGCCGTCCTTGTGCACTTCAACCGCCTTCTGGGCCGCAGTTTCGAGGCTGAAGCCGAACTGGCTGAGGGACAGGAACAGCAGCACGGTGCCGCCGAAGAGCATCAGGCAGGCCTTGATGATCTGCACCCAGGTGGTGGCGATCATGCCGCCGAAGGTGACGTAGATCACCATCAGCACGCCCACCACGACCACCGCGGTGGCGTAGTCGAGGCCGAACAGCAGCTTGATGAGCTGGCCGGCGCCGACCATCTGCACGATCAGGTAGAAGCACACCACGGTGAGCGAACCGAAGGCCGCGAAGGTGCGGATGGTGCCCTGCTCGAGGCGGTAGGAGGCGATGTCGGCGAAGGTGAACTTGCCCAGGTTGCGCAGGCGCTCAGCCATCAGGAACAGGATCACCGGCCAGCCGACGAAGAAGCCGATGGCGTAGATGAAGCCGTCGAGGCCCTTGGCGAAGGTCATCGCCGAGAGGCCCAGCAGGGTGGCGGCGGACATGTAGTCGCCGGCAATCGCGAGGCCGTTCTGGAAGCCGGTGATGCCGCCGCCGGCAGTGTAGAAGTCGGCGGTGGATTTGGTCCGGCTGGCGGCCCAGTAGGTGATGCCCATGGTGGCCACCACGAAGATGAAGAACATCCCGATGGCGGTCAGGTTGAGGGGCTGCTTCTGGGCTGCGCCCATGGCGTCGGCGGCCAGCGCTGCGCCACCGACGAGGGTGGCCGCGAGGGCGGCGAGGAGGTGTTTGCGCTGGATCACTTGGTGGCCTCCCGGACGATCTCGTTGTTGATGGTGTCGAACTCGCCGTTGGAGCGGTTGACGAACCAGCCGGTCAGCAGCCAGGAGCCGATGATGATGGCGGCGCCGATGGGCACGCCGATGGTCAGGGTCGAGCCGGTCGAGATGGGGGTGCGCATGACCTCGGGCGCGAAGGCGACGATCATCATCATCCCGTAGTAGCTGGCCATCACGATGGCGGTGAGGAGCAGCGCAAAACGACTGCGCTTTCCTTCGAGTTCGGCGAACTTGGGGTTCGCACGGACCTTCTTGTAGATGTCTGCCGACATGATTCCTCCTTGAATTCGGCGGGTTTTTCAGGTTGTGGTTGTTGTTACGGGGTGAGTGCTGTTCTCCCCCGGTCTTGCCGTGGTTACTGCTTACATGTTCGGGTAGTTGGGCCCGCCGCCACCTTCGGGCACGGCCCAGTTGATGTTCTGGGTCGGGTCCTTGATGTCGCAGGTCTTGCAGTGCAGGCAGTTCTGGGCGTTGATCTGCATGCGCGGGCCGCTCGGGTCTTCGACGATTTCGTACACACCGGCCGGGCAGTAGCGGGTCTCGGGTGCGGCGTAGAGGGCGAGGTTCACGCTCACCGGCACCGAGGCGTCCTTCAGGCGCAGGTGGCAGGGCTGCTCTTCCACGTGGTTGGTGGCCGAGATGAACACCGACGAGAGGCGGTCGAAGCTGATCTTGCCGTCAGGCTTGGGATAGACGATCGGCTGGCAGTCGGCGGCCTTCTTGAGCTGGGTGTGGTCGTCGTGGTGACGCAGCGTCCACGGGGCGCGGCCCTTGAGCAGGAAGGTGTCGATGGCGCTGTAGGCGATGCCGCCCCACAGGCCCCAGCGGAAGCTCGGGCGGATGTTGCGCACGGTGTACAGCTCGTCCCACAGCCAGCTCTGCTTGAGCTGTTCGGGGTAGGCGATGCACTCGGTGCCGGTCTGGCCCTCGAAGGTGAGGTGGGCGAACAGGGCGTCGGCGGCCACGATGCCGGACTTCATCGCCATGTGGGTGCCCTTGACCTTGGGCACGTTGAGGAAGCCGGCGGTGTCACCGATCAGCACGCCACCCGGGAAGGACAGCTTGGGCAGCGACTGGAAGCCGCCTTCGTTGAGCGCCCGCGCGCCGTAGGCGATGCGCCGCCCGCCTTCGAAGACCTTGCGGACCTCCGGGTGGGTCTTGAAGCGCTGGAACTCCTCGTAGGGCGACAGGTAGGGATTGCTGTAATCCAGGCCGACCACGAAGCCGACGGCTACCTGATTGTTCTCCAGGTGATACAGGAAGGAGCCGCCGTAAACGTCGGTGGACACCGGCCAGCCCACGGTGTGCATGGTGAGGCCGGGCTTGTGCACCTCGGGGCGCACTTCCCACAGTTCCTTGATGCCGATGCCGTAGGTCTGCGGGTCGGCGCCGTCGCGCAGGCGGAAGCGCTCGAACAGGCCCTTGGTGAGGGAGCCGCGGCAGCCTTCGGAGAAGACGGTCTGGCGGGCGTGGAGCTCGATGCCCTGCTGGTAGTTGGGGCCGGGTTCGCCGTTGCGCTCGACGCCCATGTCGCCGGTGGCGATGCCCTTCACCGAGCCGTCCTCGTGGTACAGCACCTCGGCGGCGGCAAAGCCCGGGTAGATCTCGACGCCGAGTTCCTCGGCCTGCTGGCCCAGCCAGCGCACCACGTTGCCCAGGCTGACGATGTAGTTGCCCTCGTTGTGCATCTGGGGCGGCGTGGGCAGCTTGTAGGCCTTCTCGGTGGACAGGAAGTAGAAGTGATCCTCGGTGACCGGGGTGTTGAGGGGCGCGCCGCGCTCCTTCCAGTCGGGGAACAGCTCGGCCAGCGCGCGAGGCTCGATGACGGCACCGGAGAGGATGTGCGCGCCCACTTCGGAGCCCTTTTCGACGACGCACACCGAAAGCTCGTGGCCGGCCTTCTCTGCCAGTTGCTTCAGGCGGATCGCGGCGGCCAGGCCAGAGGGGCCGGCGCCGACGATCACCACGTCGTATTCCATCGCTTCACGCGTCATTACTGCTCTCCGTTGTTGCTATCAATTCGTACGTTCTCCAGACGGAGCGCGAAGAAACCGTAGGGAGCGGCCCGAGGTCGCAACGAGGAGCGCAACCGTACATGCGTACGGTGAGCACCGCAGTTGCGAGATCGGGTCGCGCAGTAGGTTTATTCGTGCTTCGTCAGAAGAGTGCTTCTTCCAGGGCCAGCACCGACTCGGCGCCATTCACGATGGCGTCGCGGTAGCTGTTGGCTTCCGGGATCACGTGCTGGGCGAAGTAGGCGGCGGTGGCCAGCTTGGCCTTGTAGAAGTCACCGTCGGCGGCATCCAGGCGCTCGACGGCGATGGCGGCGGAGCGGGCCATCAGCCAGCCGCCGACCACGATGCCGGTGAGCTTGAGGAAGGGCACCGAGCCGGCGTGGGCGGCCTGCGGCGTGGCTTCGTAGTTGGCGAGCAGCCAGTTGGTGGCTTCGTCCAGCGCGGCGATGCCGTTGCCCAGGGCGTCGGCGATGGCCTTCAGCTGGGCGTTGCCGGAGTTGCGCAGGGCGCTGCCGGTTTCGGCGATGTCGGCGAGGAGCTGCTGCATGCTCTTGCCGCCTTCCTTGGCGGTCTTGCGGCCGATGAGGTCGTTGGCCTGGATCGCGGTGGTGCCTTCGTAGATGGTGATGATGCGGGCGTCACGCATGTACTGGGCGGCGCCGGTCTCTTCGATGAAGCCCATGCCGCCGTGCACCTGCACGCCGTTCCAGGTGATGCCCTGGGCGTTCTCGGTGCACCAGCCCTTGACCACCGGGGTCAGCAGCTCGAGGCGGCGCTGGTTGGCGGCGCGGACGTCGGCGTCCGGATGGCTGTGGGCGCGGTCCATGCAGCCGGCCACGTAGTAGGCCAGGGCGCGGCCGGCTTCGGTGCGGGACTTCATGTCCATCAGCATGCGGCGCACATCCGGGTGGTGCAGGATGGGCTTCTTCTCGCCGGACTTGTCGCCGACGATGCGGCCCTGGATGCGGTCACGGGCGTA
Organism: uncultured Zoogloea sp.; assembly: GCF_937894855.1. Lineage (NCBI taxonomy): Bacteria > Pseudomonadati > Pseudomonadota > Betaproteobacteria > Rhodocyclales > Zoogloeaceae > Zoogloea > uncultured Zoogloea sp. Next base: position 23,197 of record NZ_CALAYQ010000153.1, on the reverse strand, counting down.
GGCCAGGGCGTGCTGGTAGCTGCGCTCGGAGACGCCGACGCCTTCCAGGCCCACGTTGAGGCGGGCGTGGTTCATCATCGTGAACATGTACTCGAGGCCGCGGTTCGGCTCGCCGACCAGGTAGCCGATGGCGCCGCCCTTGTCGCCGAAGGACATGACGGCGGTGGCGCTGCCGTGGATGCCCATCTTGTGTTCGATGGAGGCGCAGATCAGGTCGTTGCGCTCGCCCAGGCTGCCATCGGCATTGACCAGGAACTTCGGCGCGATGAACAGGGAGATGCCCTTCACGCCCGGGGGCGCGTCCGGCAGGCGGGCCAGCACGAGGTGGACGATGTTCTCGGCCATGTCGTGCTCACCCCAGGTGATGAAGATCTTGGTGCCGGTGATGGCGTAGGTGCCGTCGCCGCGGGGTTCGGCCTTGCTGCGGATGGCAGCGAGGTCGGAGCCGGCCTGGGGCTCGGTGAGGTTCATGGTGCCGGTCCACTTGCCGGAGACCATGTTGGGCAGGAAGGTGGCCTTCAGCTCGTCGGAGCCGTGGTGGGCGATGGCTTCGACCGCGCCCAGCGTGAGCATCTGGCACAGGGAGAAGGAGATGCTGGCCGACTTCCACATTTCGAGCACCGCGGTGGACACGGTCACCGGCAGGCCCTGGCCGCCGAACTCGGTGGAGGCGGGCATGCCGTTCCAGCCGGTCTCGCAGAAGGTGGCATAGGCTTCCTTGAAGCCGTCGGCGGTGGTCACCACGCCGTTGTTCCACTTGTTGCCCTGCTTGTCGCCGACGGCGTTGAGCGGGTCGACGACTTCGGTCGCGAACTTGCCGGCTTCGTCGAGGATGGCCTCGACGAGGTCGATGGAGACTTCTTCGTTGCCCGGCAGACCGGTGATCTCTTCAAGACCGGCCAGCTCGTTCATGTTGAACAGCATGTCCTTCACGGGGGCGATGTACGTGCTCATGGTTGTTCCTTGCGAATTCGGTTGAGTGCGGCGTCGGCGTGGCGCAGGTCGGGCCTTCGCCCGACGCCGTTGCTTCGATCAGATTCCGGGGTGTCGGGCAAACGCCCGACGCACGATCAGAGGGCGGAAACCAGCTGCGGCACGGTCTCGAACAGATCGGCCACGAGGCCGTAGTCGGCCACCTGGAAGATCGGGGCTTCGGGGTCCTTGTTGATCGCGACGATCACCTTGGAATCCTTCATGCCCGCCAGATGCTGGATGGCGCCGGAGATGCCGACCGCCACGTACAGCTGCGGGGCGACGATCTTGCCGGTCTGGCCGACCTGGTAATCGTTGGGCACGAAGCCCGCATCCACCGCGGCGCGGGAGGCGCCCATGGCGGCGCCGAGCTTGTCGGCGAGAGGTTCGAGCACGGCGCGGTAGTTGTCGCCGCTGCCGAGGCCCCGGCCGCCCGAGACGATGATCTTGGCGGCGCCCAGCTCGGGGCGGGCCGACTTGGTGAGCTCGCGGCCGACCAGCTTGCTCTGGGCCAGATCCGGGCCGGCGGCGATGGCTTCGACCGTCGCACTGCCACCGGTGCCGACGGCGTCGAAGGCGGTGGTGCGCACGGTGATGACCTTCACCGGATCGGCCGACTTGACGGTGGCCAGCGCGTTGCCGGCGTAGATCGGACGCACGAAAGTGTCGGCCGATTCGACGGCGGTGATGTCGGAAATCTGGGCGACATCCAGCAGCGCGGCGACGCGCGGCAGGACGTTTTTGCCGAAGGTGGTGGCGGGGGCGAGCACGTGGCTGTAGCCACCGGCCTTGACCACGTCGACCAGCAGCGCGGCGAGATTCTCGGCGCCTTGATCAAGGTAGGCGACGGCATCGGCCACCTTGACCTTGGCGACACCCGCCAGCTTGGCGGCGGCTTCGGCGGCGGCGCCGCAGTTGCTGCCGGCAACCAGCACTTCGATGTCGGCGCCCAGTTTGGCGGCGGCGGAAACGGTGTTGAGGGTGGCGGCCTTCAGGCCGACGTTGTCGTGTTCGGCGATGACGAGGATGGGCATGTTCTTTGTCTCCGTGTTCTTCAGGCGCTTACAGCACCTTGGCTTCGTTCTTGAGCTTGTCGACCAGCTGGGCCACGTCGGCCACCTTGATGCCGGCGCTGCGGGCGGCGGGTTCGACCACCTTGAGGGTGGTGAGGCGCGGGGTGACATCCACGCCCAGATCGGCCGGCTTGACGGTGTCGAGCGGCTTCTTCTTGGCCTTCATGATGTTGGGCAGCGTGGCGTAGCGCGGCTCGTTCAGGCGCAGGTCGGTGGTGACGACGGCGGGCAGGGGGAGGGAGAGGGTTTCAAGCCCGCCGTCGATCTCGCGGGTGACGCGCACGCCGTCGCCGGCCACTTCGACCTTGGAGGCGAAGGTGGCCTGGGGCCAGCCGAGGAGCGCGGCGAGCATCTGGCCGGTCTGGTTGGAGTCGTCGTCAATGGCCTGCTTGCCAAGGATCACCAGCGTGGGCTGTTCCTTGTCGACGAGGGCCTTGAGCAGCTTGGCCACGGCCAGGGGCTGCAGGTCGGCGTCGGATTCGACGAGGATGCCCCGGTCGGCGCCGATGGCCATGGCGGTGCGCAGGGTTTCCTGGCACTGGGTGACACCGGCGGAGACGGCGACCACTTCGGTGGCAGTGCCGGCTTCCTTCAGGCGCACGGCTTCTTCAACGGCGATCTCGTCGAAGGGGTTCATGGCCATCTTGACGTTGGCCAGCTCGACGCCGCTCTGGTCGGCCTTGACGCGGATCTTGACGTTGTAATCGACGACCCGCTTGATGGGTACGAGAATCTTCATGGGAACCTGTCTCCGTTCTTGTGCTTGCGCGCTCGCGCTGAATCTCCTGGCCGGACTGCCGAGGATCGGACGGAAGGTTCGCAAACAAACTTGTCGGAAGTTTCGTGAAAATGTACTCAATCATGTCTGGTGCTTCGGGGCGGCCGGACGCTGGCTAGAATCAGTGAAAGTGATTGAAGTGGAGCAGCGATGAGCGGGCAGCAGATGGATGGGGGAAACGATCGGGGCGCCGACACGCCGCCGTCCTTCGACCGGCGTTACCGGGAGATGCTGGGCGCGGGGCTGGATCTCCTCGACCAGGGCGTCACGGTGTTCGACGAAGACCTGCGGATGGTCGCGTGGAACACGACCTTCCTGCGCCTGCTCGACTTTCCCGAGTCGCTGGCGAAGCCCGGTGTCAATTTCGAGGATTTCATCCGCTACAACGCGGAGCGGGGCGACTATGGTCCGGGCGATCCGGCGACGCAGGTGGCCGAGCGGGTGGCCCGTGCCCGCAGCTTCCAGCCCCACGTCACCGAACGGGTGCGGCCCAACGGGCAGATCCTGTCGATCCGCGGCTTTCCGCTGCCGCACCAGGGCTTCATCACCGTCTATACCGACATCACCGGCCAGCGCCACAGCCAGGAACAGATCGCCCGCCACCAGGCCGAGCTGGAAGAGCACATCCGCCTGCGCACCGACGCGCTGACCCGCGCCAACGCCGAACTCACCGCGGCCATCGAATCCAACAAGGCGATCACCGGCGCGCTGCGCCGCAGCGAGCAGCGCCTGCGCGAGATCACCGACGCGATCCCGGCGGCGGTGGCGTATTTCGACCGGGACTGGACCTACCGCTACGCCAACAAGGGCTACGCCGAATGGTTCGGCTGGTCGGCGCCGGAGATCGAGGGCCGGCAGATCCGCGACGTGGTCGGGCAGGAGGTCTTCGCCATCGTCTCGCCTTACGTATCCCGGGCGCTGGCGGGCGAGCGGGTGTCGTACGAATACACCCTCACCGGTCGCGACGGCACGCCGGCCCAGGCCCGCAGCACCCTGGTGCCCGACATCGCCGACGGTGAGGTGATCGGCTGCTACGTGCATTCGGTGGATGTCACCGAGAGCCGGCGCACCCAGGCGGCGCTGGCCCAGGCCCAGAAGATGGAAGCCATCGGCCAGCTCACCGGCGGCCTCGCCCACGACTTCAACAACATGCTGACGGTGGTGATCGGCAACCTGGTCGCCCTGAAGGAAAACCACCCCAACGATCCGCTCACCGAGAACTTCGTCGAGCCCGCCATGCAGGCCGCCAACCGGGGCGCCGAGCTGATCCGCCGGCTGCTGGGTTTTGCCCGCCGTCAGCCGCTGGAGCCGCGCCCGGTGGAGGTGAACGAGCTGATCCTGGGCATGTCGAAGCTGATCCGCCGCTCCCTGCCGGGCACCATCGCAGTGAGCACCGCCAGCCGCGAGCCCTGCCTGGTGGCGATGGTCGATGCCCACCAGCTCGAAAACGCGCTCCTCAACCTCGCCCTCAACGCCCGCGACGCCATGCCCAACGGTGGCGAGCTGCGCATCGAATCGTCGCTGGAGCACCTCAACGTGCACGCCGCGGCCGATCTCGAAGTGCCCCCCGGCGACTACGTGCAGATCGCCGTCACCGACAACGGCATGGGCATGGACGGCAGCACGCTGGCGCGGGTTTTCGAGCCCTTCTTCACCACCAAGCAGTTCGGCATGGGCAGCGGGCTCGGGATGTCGATGGTGTATGGCTTCGTCAAGCAGTCGGGGGGCGGGGTGCGCATCCGCAGCCGGCAGGCGCGGGGCACCACGGTGGCGCTGCTGCTGCCGCGGCTGGCCGAGGCGGAGGAGGTCGAAGCCCTGCCGGTGGGGCATGAGGTGGCCGAGACCGATCTGGCCGGCAAGCTGGTGCTGCTCGCCGAGGACGACGTGGACGTGCGCACCGTGGTGCGCATGCAGCTCTCGGAGCTGGGCTGCGCGGTAGTCGAGGCCGAGAACGGCGCCGAGGCCGCCGACATGGTCGAGAACATCCCGGCCATCGCGCTGGTGATCTCCGACGTGGTGATGCCCGGCGCGATGGATGGCCGGGCGCTGGCGCGTTTCGTGCGGCGTTTCCGGCCCGATCTGCCGGTGGTGCTGATGAGCGGCTTCGCCGAATCCCAGCACGAGCTGGGCATGGACGGCGATCTGCCGCTCCTCTCCAAGCCTTTCTCGCGGGACAAGCTGCTGGCCGCCTTGCGTCCGCTCGCCGCTTGAGCCAAGCTTCGCAGCCATGGCCCAGACCCGCAAACCCGAGCTGATCTACGTCGTCGAGGACGAAGCGGCCATCGCGCGCCTGATCGCCGACACCCTCGAGAAGTTCAGCTACCGCACCGAGCTGTTCCGCACCGCGGAGGCCTTCTTCCACGGGCTGCGCCATCAGGTGCCGGATCTGGTGGTGCTCGATCTGGGCCTGCCCGACATGGACGGCATGGCGGTGCTCCAGCAGCTGCGCCGCAAGCACACCTGCGGCCTGCTGGTGGTCACCGGCCGGGCCGACACCCACGACCGGGTGATGGGCCTGGAGCTCGGCGCCGACGACTACGTGGTCAAGCCCTTCGAGCCCCGCGAGCTGATCGCCCGGGTGCGCTCGATCCTGCGCCGCTATCCGGGGCAGGTCACCCTGCCGGCCGATCCGGCCCAGCGGATCGCCGAGTTTGCCGGCTGGCGTTTCGAGCCGGGCAGCAATACCCTGGTCAGCCCCGGCGGCCAGCAGGAAACCCTCAGCACCGCCGAGGCCCAGCTGCTCGGCGTGCTGCTGGCCCATCCCAACCACATCCTGACCCGCGAGCAGCTGCTCGAAGGGCGCGACGTGTCGGCGCTGGATCGCAGCATCGACCTGCGCATCTCGCGCCTGCGCCGGCGTTTCGAGGAAAACCCCCAGCACGCCAAGCTCATCAAGACGGTGTACGGCGCCGGCTACCTGCTGGCGGCCACGGTCACCTGGACGTAGACGGACGAAGGCCGGATCGCCTCGCGGCAGATCCGGCCCGTCGTGCGCGCTGGCCTTCAGCGTCGCTGGGGCACCACGTCGATGGTGCGCTTGTCGTCGGCAAAACCGCGCTTCAGCTCGGCCGGCAGGCGGCTCACCAGCCAGGCGATCACCAGCGGGATCAGCACGAAATCATCCACCAGCCCGATCACCGGCAGCACGTCGGGGATCAGGTCGATCGGCGACAGCAGGTACAGCCCGATCAGCGCCACCGAGGGCACCAGCCAGGCCGGCCGCGCCGGGTGGCGCAGGGCGTACCACAGGATGCGCGCGTCCTTGCGGATGAGGGCATACAGGGCGGTGAGCTTCTTGAACATGGCGGGGGTTCCTTCGTGGTGGATGGCGCTTTCTATGATCGTCTGGCCGCCACCGGGTTGCCGGTGGTGTTGTAAGCGGATGTGATTTCGGCCCCGGGCGGACACATCCCGAAAGATCCGTGCGGCAAATGGTCGCATTCCCGGCCCGTCGGGGGCCGCCCGCGTTAAGCTCGCGGCGTTCATTTCAAGGAGTCTCCCGTGAAGCTTTTCGCCCTGATCGCCCGTTCCGTTGCTGTCACCCTGGCCGGCCTGTGTGCCACCGCCGCCTTTGCCGCGGATATCGAAGTGGCCAACCCGTGGGTGCGCGGCACCGTCGCGGCCCAGAAGGCCACCGGCGCCTTCATGCAGCTCTCCAGCAAGGGCGGCGTGAGCCTGGTGGGCGTCGAAAGCCCGGCCGCCAACATCGTCGAGCTGCACGAGATGGTGATGGCCGACAACGTGATGAAGATGCGCGCCGTGCCGCGCCTCGACATCAAGCCCGGCCAGCCGGTTGAGCTCAAGCCCGGCAGCTACCACGTGATGCTGATCGACCTGAAGAAGCCCCTCGCCAAGGGCGACGTGGTGCCCATCACCCTCAAGGTCGAGGGCAAGGACCAGAAGGTCGAGCGTGTCGAGGTGAAGGCCGAGGTGCGCGACCTGACCGCCGCCGCGCCGATGCCGATGGATCACAAGCACCACCACTGAGCGCCCCTTGCGGCGTATCAAAGCGCCGGCGGCGGATTGGGTCTAGAGTGGTTCCATCACGTTCCGCCCCGATGGGGCCGGAGGCCGTATGGATGTGCTCTCAGAATGGCTGCTGCCGGTGTTGCGCGGTGGTGCCGGCAATCTGGCCGCCTACCTCGCCGCCCATGTGCTGCTGTGCCTGCTGCCGGCCTTCTTCATCGCCGGCGCCATGTCGGCGCTGATCCCCCAGCAGACGATCACCCGATTTCTCGGGCGCAATTCTCCCCGTCATGTTTCCTATCCCGCCGCCGCGGCCGCCGGCTCGCTGCTGGCGGTGTGCTCGTGCACCATCGTTCCGCTGTTTGCCGGCATCTATAAAAAGGGCGCCGGGCTGGGGCCGGCGATCACCTTCCTGTTCTTTGCGCCGGCGGCCAACATCCTGGCGCTGGTGTACACCGGCGGGGTGATCGGGGTCGATCTGGCCGGGGCGCGCTTCGTGCTGTCGCTGATCTTCGGGATCGGCATCGGGCTCATCATGGCGCTGCTGTTCCGGGCCGACGACGCCGCCCACGAGCAGGCCGGCAGCGCGATGTTCGCGGCCGGCAGCGAGGGCGTCGGGCCCGTGGCCGGGTGGTTCCTGGGGTTGTGGGTGGCGCTGCTGCTGGCGGGCACCCTCAAGCTCGGTTTTCTCACCGGCACGTGGTTCCATCTGGACGTCCCGTTGCCGGCCGCGTCCGGCTGGCAGGCGTGGCTCGACCGGCTGGTGCCCTTCGACGCGAGCCGCGGCGAGGAGGGCGTGTCGGTGCAGGGCGTGATGCTGATCGCCCTGCTCGGGGCCATCGGCTTCACCGCCTGGCGCGGGCTGGAGAACATCCAGGACGGCGTGACTAGCTGGACCCGGGCCAGCCTCGGGCTGGTGTGGGCCACCCTGTTGCTGGCGGCGCTGGCGATCCGGCCGGCCGAGGGCGTGCTGCAGATCGGCTTTACCGGCAAGTTCTTCGGCGTGGCGGCGTGCCTCGCGGCGATCCACATGCTGGCCTGGCGCCGGCTCGAGCGGCAGGCGCTGCAGGACTGGCTGTGGGAATCCTGGCGTTTCGTGAAGCAGATCTTCCCGCTGCTGGTGGTGGGCGTGTTCATCGTCGGCATGGTGCGGGTGGTGGTGCGGCCCGAATGGATCGAGGCGGTGGCGGGCAGCAACTCGGTGCTCGGCAACCTGGCCGGGGTGGCTTTCGGGGTGTTCATGTACTTCCCGACCCTCGTCGAGGTGCCCATCGCCCGGATGTTCCTCGACCTGGGGATGCACCGCGGGCCGCTGCTGGCCTACCTGATGTCCGACCCGGAGCTGTCGCTGCAGAGCATCCTCATCATCTCGGCGATCATCGGCCGGACCAAGACCGCGGCCTACGTGGGGCTGGTGGCGCTGTTCAGCGCGGTGGCCGGCTTCACCTACGGGGCGTGGGTGGATGGCCTGCCGCTGGGCCTGATCGTGCTGGGGCTGGCGGCCTTCATCGGCCTGCTGGCCATCCTCCTGGCGGTGGCGAACCGCCGTAACGTGCTGAAAGGAGCCTGATCGTGCTGGACATCAAGGTGCTGGGGCCGGGCTGTGCCAACTGCCGCAAGCTGGAGGAGATCGCCCGGGCGGCGGTGGCCGAGCTGGGCGTCGAGGCACAGATCGAGAAGATCACCGACACGGAGGCGATCCTCGCCTGGGATGTGCTGAAGACGCCGGGGCTGGTGGTCAATGGCAAGCTGGTGTCGTCGGGGCGCATTCCGGCGCCGGGCAGCGTGCTCGACTGGCTGCGCGAGGCCCAGGGCTGATTCCCGCCGCCGCCGGGCCCTGATCGCCTGCCGGGCGGGTGGCGCGCTACACTCTGCGGCCGCTTTCTTCCTGCAGCCGCCCCCATGAATCACCCCGGCGATCGTCTCGGGCTCCTGTTCGCCGTGCTCGGCGCGGTGGGCTTCTCGTTCAAGGCCATCCTCATCAAGCTGGCCTACCCTTATGGCGTCGACGCCGTGACCCTGCTTGCCCTGCGCATGGGGCTGTCGCTGCCCTTCTTCCTGGCCCTGGGCTTTGCCGATGGCCGACGGCGCCAGCACGCGAAGCTGTCGGGGCGCGATCTGGCGCTGATGGCCGGGCTGGGTTTTACCGGCTACTACATGGCCAGCTATCTGGATTTCCTTGGCCTGCAGTACATCTCGGCGGCGCTGGAGCGGCTGATCCTGTTTGCCTACCCCACCCTGGTGGTGGTGTTCTCGGCGCTGTTCCTGGGCAAGCCGATCACCCGCCGGGCGCTGGCCTGCATCGGGCTGTGCTACGCCGGCATCGCGCTGGCGGTGGCCCATGATCTCCACATCGCCGGCAGCGCCAGGGACGTGTGGATCGGCGGCGGGCTGGTGTTCGGCAGCGCGGTGTCGTACGCGCTGTACCTGATGGGCAACGGACAGGCGGTGGTGCGCCTGGGGGCGGCACGGACCACCGCCTGGGCCAGCGCCATCGCCTGCCTGCTGTGCCTGGGCCACTTCGCGGCCACCCGGCCGCTGGGCCTGCTGGTGCAGCCGGCGCCGGTGATGGGGCTGGCGGTGGCGATGGCGCTGTTCTCCACGGTGCTGCCGGTGTGGATGGTGTCCGAAGCCATCCGCCGCCTGGGGGCGGGGCCGGTGTCGCTGATCGGCACCCTCGGCCCGGTGGTGACGCTCTTCCTCGGCTGGCTGATCCTCGCAGAACCCATCGGGCTGTTCCAGATCCTGGGCGGCGCGCTGGTGGTGTCGGGGGTGGTGCTGGTGGGGCGCAAGGGCGCAGAGCGCAAAAACCCGGCTCAGGGTTGATCTGCCGGGGGCTGGTTCATCTTCCAGCGGAACCGGTTCAGCGCTGACTTGAACATGTTTGGCGCTGAGGGAAACCGGTTCATGTCCGGGCTGAACTTTTTCAACTGCGACTTGAAGCGGTTCAAGTTTCAGATGAAGGGGTTCAAGTCCGGGTTGAACCCGCTCAGGTCGGAGATGAACGCGTTCAGGTTCGAGGTGAACGAGTTCAAGTTGAAGCTGAACCGGTTCATCTCGAACCTGAACCCCGCTCCGCTTTCACCCCAGCCCGCCCCGGGCGCGGGTTTTCCGTAGCTGCGGCGGGTAGCCGCGGCATGCGATGCTTGGGCCATGGACATCGCCCAGCTCCGCCAGACCCTCGAACACGATGCGGTCGCCCTCGTCTTCATGAACGTGCTGCTCCAGCAGATCGGTCTGCCCGTGCCGGCGGTGCCGACGCTGCTGGTGGCCGGCAGCCTGGCGGCCAGCCCGTGGGCGCTGGGCAAGGTGCTGGCGGCGGCGATCCTCGCCTCGGTGATTGCGGATGCGATCTGGTATGCCGCAGGGCGGCGCTTTGGCTACCGGGTGCTGGCCGGGCTGTGCCGGTTGTCGATCAACCCGGCCTCCTGCGTGAGCCAGACGGAGGCGCGCTTCGTGCGCTGGGGCCTGTCGTCGCTGGTGGTGGCGAAGTTCGTGCCGGGCTTTTCGACCGTTGCGCCGCCGATCGCCGGGGCGCTGCGCATGGCGCGCACGGGCTTCCTGCTGGCGGCGGCGGTGGGTGCGGGTTTGTGGGCCGGGCTGGCGCTGGGCGCCGGGTGGTTGATGAAGGACACGGTGCAGGCCGTGATCGACGGGCTGGAGGCCAACGCGGGCCGCGCAGTGGGGGTGGCGCTGGGGCTGGCAGCGGCGTGGCTGGGCTGGAAGCTGTGGCAGAAATACCGCTTCCGCCGCCTGCAGGTGCCGATGGTGACGCCGGCCGACCTCCTGGCGCAGATCGACGCCGGGGTGCGTCCGCTGATCCTCGATCTGCGTGGCGCCTCGATGGTGGCTGAGCTGGGCCCCGTCCCCGGCGCGCGGGTGGCCGAGCACGACAGGCTGGCGGACGCCCTGGGTGACTGGCCGAAGGACGCGCCCATCATCACCCTGTGCGCCTGCCCCGAGGACGCCGGGGCGATCCAGGCGGCGCGGCGCCTGCTGGGCGAGGGTTATCTGTCGGTGCGGGTGCTGGCCGGGGGTTATGAAGCCTGGCTCGCCGCCGGCGGGCTGGATCAGCCCGAACGCTAAACCGTCCAGGGCAGGGGCGGCGCGACGAGGCGCCGGTCTTCGCCCCCCTTCACCGGCCCGAAGCGGACGCTGCCCACCTCGCCACCGCCTTCCCAATCCCGCTGGGCCTGGGCGATGGCGGCCTTGTCGTGGCCGACGAAGTTCCACCACATGGTCACCGGCTCGCCGAAGGGCTCGCCGCCCACCAGCAGGATGCGGCTGCCGGCGGCGAGATCGAGGGTAATCCGCTCCCGCCCCGGCGGGATGTAGGCGAACTCGTCGGTGGCGAAGTGCTGGCCGCCGATGTCCATGCCGCCTTCCATCGGCAGCAGGCCGTATTCGAAGCTCGGGTCGAGGGGCAGGGCGAGCTGCGCATCCTGGCTGGCGAGGAGGTCCATGCCCACCAGCGGGGTGTGGATGCGCGCAGGGGATTCGCGGCCGCCAAAGCGCCCGGCCAGCAGGGTGAGGGTGCAGCCGGCGTCCTGCCAGCGGGGCAGATCCGGGTAGTGCTCGAAGGCCGGCGGGCAGTCGGCCAGCTCGGGCGGCAGGGCGATCCACAGCTGGGCGGCGTGGAGCCGGCGGGCGCCGGGGGCGCTGTCTTCGGTGTGCACGATGCCGTGGCCGGCGGTCATCAGGTTGACCTGGCCCGGGCGGATCCACTGCTCGTGGCCCAGGCTGTCCCGGTGCAGCACCTCCCCGTCGATGAGCCAGGTGAAGGTGTGCAGGCAGGTGTGGGGATGGGCGCCCACGTGCATGCCGCCGCCGGGGGCAAAATCCACCGGCCCGGCGTGGTCCAGAAAGCACCAGGCGCCCACCATGCGGCGCTGGCGGGTGGGCAGGGCGCGGCGGACGATCATGCCTTCGCCCAGGTCGGCGGCGCGGGGGAGGATCAGTTCGATCGGGCTCATGACGGCGCTCCGGGTTCAGGCAAGGGTGGTCTGGACGCGCACTTCGCCGGTCAGCAGCTTGTGCATCGGGCAGGCGTTGGCGATCTTCAGCAGCTGGGCACGCTGCTCGTCGGTGAGCTCGCCTTCGAGGATGATCTGCCGGGTGATGTCGTTGCCGGCTTCGGGCTTGCCGTCGGGGTTGAGGGCCAGCTCGACGCGCACGCCGGTGAGGGGAATCTGCTTGCGGGTGGCCACCATGCGGATGGTGATCGCGGTGCATGCGCCGAGGCCGGAGAGGATCAGGCGGTCGGGGGGCGGGGCCGCGTTGCCGCCGCCCACGTCGGTGGGCTCGTCGGCCTGCCAGGTGTGGCCGAGGTCGTCGGTGAAGCTGACGAGGTAAGGCGTGTCGTGAAGGACGGCGGTGACGGCGGGCTTTCCGGACATGATGGCTCCCAGGTTGGCAGCCCGCCGGATGGGGGCCGTGTCCACTCCGACCAGCGCCGCCGGGCCGAGGTTCAGTCGGCGTCCAGCAGCGGGCGGGTGCGCCAGTCGAAGCGGATGGTGAGCATGCGGGCGACGAAAGCGACGCCGATGGTCGTCCAGGCGGCGACCTCTGCGGCCAGCCCGGCGGCGAGGGTGAGCCCCAGGAAGACGGCGCAGGCGAGCAGCACGATCAGCGCCGAGAACTGCCCCGGCTGCAGGATGAAGGGCACTTCGCGCACGATCATGTCGCGCAGCACGCCGCCGCCCACGCCGCTCACCGCGCCCACCAGCACCACGCCGGGTAGCGGGATGGCGGCGCCGAGGGCGAGCTGCATGCCGACCACGGCAAAGGCCGGCGTGCCGAAGGCGTCGATGGTGTCCACCAGGCGGTTCACCACCGGCAGGTGGGCGATGCGCCGGCGCAGCAGTGCCACCAGCAGGGTGGCGGTGAGGATCAGCGGCAGGTAGACCTGATCGGTGAGCACGGGCGGGGTGCGCTGCAGGAAGACGCCGTCGCGCAGGATGCTGCCGCCCATGGAGGTGAGCAGCGCCAGCACGAACACCCCGACGATGTCCTGGCGCTTGCGCAGGGCCACCACGGCGCCCGAGAGGGCCCACGCAAAGGTGGCGAGATAGTCGAAATAGACCGGGATCTGGAAGGCGCTGGCGGACATGGGGGCGAAGCTTACCCGGCAAAGACGAGCTGGTCGCGGCCGATGTCCTTGGCGCGGTACATGGCGTCGTCGGCGCTCTTCATGAGGCTCACGTCGTCGGCACCGTGCTCGGGGAAGATGCCGATGCCGATGGATGCGGAGATGTGCAGCTCGTTGCCGTTGATGGCGAAGGGGTGGGCGAGGGTGGCGCGGATGCGGCCGGCCACCAGCTCGGCGTCGGCGCGGTCGTCGATGCGCGGCAGCAGCACCACGAACTCGTCGCCGCCGATGCGCGCCAGGGTGTCGGATTCGCGCAGGCAGTCGCGCATCCGGGCCGAGGCGGCCACCAGCAGCTTGTCGCCCACGGCGTGGCCGTAGGCGTCGTTGACGCCCTTGAAGTGGTCGAGATCCACGAACATCAGCCCGGCGTTGCCCTGGTCGTGGCGGGCGCGGGCCAGCGCGCTGTGCAGGCGCTCGGAGAACAGGGCGCGGTTGGGCAGCTGGGTGAGCGGGTCGTGCTGGGCCATGTGGCGCATCCGCTCCTCGCTCTCGCGCAGTTCGCGGGTCATGGCCTGGGCGCGGGCGTGGGCGCGGGCCCGCCCGGTGACCAGCAGCCAGGTGAACAGCCCGAGCAGCACGCTGCCACACACCCCGGCCACCGCGATGATGTGCTCGGAGCGGCGGCTGTGGCGCTCCTCGAAGGTGGGCGTGGTGCGGATCTGCAGCGTCCAGCTGTGCTGGGGGAAGCTGATGTATTCGGTGGTGCTGAAGCGCGGCGGCGGCAGCTGGTCGGCGCCCGGGTGGGATTCGAAGAGGAGGTTATCGGGGCTGGCAACGGCGCCGTCGTGGATGCGGATCGCCACGCCAGGGATGCCTTCGCCGTAGAGGCTGGCCATCAGGTCGCGGATCCGGAAGGCGGTGTGCACCCAGCCGCGCAGCGCGGCCTGGCGGGCGGCGGGGCTATCCGCGGGCAGGTTGCGGTCGTACACGGCCAGATAGATGGCCACGGCGGCAGGGCCGTCGGGCTGGTCGGTGAGCAGCTTGACCCGGGGGGTGATGGCGATCTCGCCGGAATCCCGGGCCTGCAGCATGGCGGCGCGTCGGGGCGGGTTGTCGAGGAGGTTGTAGCCGAGGATCGGGCGGTTGTCGGCGCTGTCCGGGGACACGTAGAGGATCGGTGCGGCTTTGCCTTCGCCCTGCCAGCGGGTGAACATGAAGGCCTGCAGGCCCGCGAACTCGGCACCCTGGGTGAGGGCATCCACGAAGGCGCTGAAGTTGTCACGGCTCACGTGGTCGGAGGCGTCGAACAGCCCGCGGGCGGCGCGCAGCATCTGCTCGTAGTTGGCAACGCGCTGTTCGATGCGGGTGCTGGCGAGGCGCACGCTGAAGTCGAAGTCGGCACGCAGGTTGGCGTCGAGGCTCTGCCGCTCGTGCCACCACAGCCAGCCGACCACCGTCAGGGTGAATAACCCGACGGCGATGGGCAGCAGCAGATCGCGGAGTTGGCCGAGGGTCTTCAAAATCGTGTCATCTCCCGGGCGAGCTCGGGTTTGAAGTACTGGGCGAAAATCCGCTCGACGGTGCCGTCCTCGCGCATCTGGTCGATCAGCGCGCGCCAGCGGGCCTGATCGGCGGCCGGCACGGCCTGGCGCGACATGATCAGGCCGTGGGGCACCGGCGGGTCGTCGAACTCGAGGATGGTGGTCTGCTCGCGCAGGCTGGCGCTCTCTACGGCGGGGTAGTCGAAGGGCTCGATGATCATGCCGTGGATCTGGCCGGCCAGCAGGTTCTCGTAGAGCGGGGCGAGCCCGGTGGCGTAGCTCACCCGCAGGCTGGCGTCGAGCGCGTCCACCAACCGGTTGGCGCCGGGGTTATAGCGGAAACTGCGGATCGCGCCCAGGCGTAGCTGGGGGTTGCGGGGAAAGTCGGTGACCCGCTGGATGCCGGCGTCGCGACGCACCAGCAGGTAATACTTGTTGGAGAAATACCAGGCGAAGGCGGCAAAGCTGTCGCGGGCGGGATTGGAGATGCCCGACAGGCTGAAATCCAGCCCGCCGGATTCGATGAGCTGCCAGATGCGGGCGCGGGGCATCACCACCACGTTGATCCGGCAGCCGCTGCGGCGGATGAGCTCGTCCGCGATGTCCTTGTCGATGCCCTTGCCGGTCTGGCGCGAATACAGCAGGCCGTGCTCGTGCAGGGCCAGCGTGTAGGCGCGGGAACAGTCGGGTCGGGTCGGGTCGCCGGCGAAGGCGTGCGGGCTGCTTGCCCCCGCCACGGCCAGCAAGGCCATCATGGCCAGCGGGGCAAAATGGCGCAGCAGGCTCTCGATTCTCACGGATCGCTCTCCGGGGGGTGAGTTCTTGTTATTGCGTTGCGCTTTCTCCGAATTCTAGGCGCGATTGGGGCCGTGCGTCCCTCCTTTGTCACAGGCCGAGTGCGAGGATGGCCGGCGTGCTAAGTTCGGCGCTTTCCATGCACCAGGAGAGGGCATGTCTCCGAGTTTTCGCGCCGGGGCGCGGGTGGGTTTCCGGGCCTGTCTGCCGGTTTCGGTGGGGTTGGTTCCGTGGGCCCTGGTCACCGGGCTGGCAATGGTCGGCGCGGGGTTTTCCACCGTGCAGGCGATGGGCATGAGCCTGATCGTCTTTGGCGCCACCGCGCAGCTGGGCACCCTGCCGCTGATCGTGGCGGGGGCGCCCCTGTGGCTGATCGTGGCCACCGCGCTGGTGGTGAATCTGCGCTTCCTGATCTTCAGCGCGGCGCTGGCCCGGCCGCTGGCGGGCGGTCGCCCGGGCCTGCGCTGGTTGTGCGGTTATCTGCTCACCGATGGGGTGTTCGCCACCATGCTCGAGCGCCTGCGGACGGAGCCCGATCCGGCGTGGCGGCTGGGCGCCTATCTGGCGCCGTCCCTGTGGTGCGCGCTGGTGTGGCAGACGTCCACCCTGGTGGGCGTGCTGGCGGCGGGGTCGATCCCGCGCAACTGGTCGCTGGAGTTCATGGCCAGCATCGCATTGCTGGTGCTTCTGGTGCCGATGGCCCGGATGCGCCCGATGCTGGTCTCGGCGGCCACCGGCGGCGCGCTGGCGGTGGTGCTGCGGGGCATGCCCCTGAAGCTGGGGGTGATGGTGGCCATCGTGGGCGGCATCGCGGCAGGCTTTGCGGCGGAACACTGGCAGGGCCGGGAGGCGCGGCGATGAGCGACGACGCGGGCCTGTGGCTGATCTTCGTGCTGATCGGGCTGGCAACGACCTTGCCCCGGGCCAGCTTCATCGTGCTGGGCGAGCGGGCCAGCCTGCCCGACGTGGTGCAGCGGGCCCTGCGCTATGCGCCGGCGGCGGCGCTGGCGGCCATCGTGGTGCCCGACGTGGTGCTGGTGGCGGGGGCGGTGGAGGTGTTCAACCCCAAGCTGGGTGCGGCGATCGCTGCGGTGCTGGCAGCGCGCGCCTCGCGCAACCCGTGGCTGCCCTTTGTGGCCGGGATGGCGGCGTTGTGGGGGCTGCGCTGGGTGGGCGGCGGATGACCAGCTAGCCGGACGGGCGTTTGCCGGCGAGGCCGTGTTTGTCCATCCGGTAGCGCAGGGTGTCGCGGCTGATGCCCAGGTGGCGGGCCGCCTGGGAGACGTTGCCACGGGTGTCGGCGAGGGCCTGGACGAGGATGTCGCGCTCGACCCGGTCAAGGGCCGAGAGGCCGGCTTCGGTGTCGGGCCGGGTGGCGCCGGGCTGGGCATGGGAGGTGGAGAGGGGCAGGTCGCCCGGGCCGATGGCGCTGTCGCCGGCGAGGAGCGCGGCCTGTTCGACCAGATTGCGCAGCTCCCGCACGTTGCCGGGCCAGGTGTGGGCCTGGAGCAGGCGCTCGACGGCGGGGGTGAAGCCCAGCGCGCCCTTGCGGTAGCGCTGGGCGAATTCCGCCAGGAAGTGCCGGGCCAGCACCAGCACGTCGCCGTCCCGCTCGCGCAGGGGTGGCACGTGGATCTGCAGCACCCGCAGGCGGAAGTACAGGTCGGCCCGGAACAGCCCCTGCTGGATGTGGGCCTCGAGGTTCTGGTTGGTGGCGGCGACGATGCGCACGTTCACCTGACGCTCGTGCACCGAGCCCAGCCGGCGCAGGCGGCCGTCCTCCAGCACCTTGAGGAGCTTGGCCTGCAGGCTGCGGTCCATCTCGCCGATCTCGTCGAGGAAGAGCGTGCCGCCGTCGGCGGCTTCGAGCAGCCCGAGCTTGCGTTCGCGGGCGTCGGTGAAGGCGCCGCGTTCGTGGCCGAAGAGTTCGGATTCGAGCAGGCTGGCCGGGATCGCGGCGCAGTTCACCTCGACGAAGGGCATGTCCCGCCGCGGGCTGCAGAAGTGGCAGGCCCGGGCCACGAGTTCCTTGCCGGTGCCGGTCTCGCCGATGATGAGCACGGGCGGCAGGGTGTCGATGCCCTCCACGCCGGCGATGCGGTTGATGCGGTCGCGCAGGTCGGCGATGGCCGGGCTGGTGCCGACGAGGGCGTCGAGCTGGCTGCGGTCGCGCTCCCGCGCTTCGTAGTACTGCAGGCGGGTGTTTTCGCGCTGGCGCTGGGTGAGCTGACCGATGCGCTGGCGCAGCTCGCCCAGCGCCACCGGTTTGGTGAGCAGGTCGTTGGCGCCGGCCTTCATGGCCTCCACGGCCAGCTCGATGCTGCCGTGGCCGGTGATCATGATGATGGGCACCTGGGCGTCGTCGGCGCGGATCGCGGCGATCACCGCGAGGCCGTCCATGTCGGGCAGGCGGTAGTCGAGCACCACCGCGTCGGGGCGCAGCTCGGCAAACTGGCGCAGGCCTTCCCGGCCGGTGCCGGCGACGCTGGCACCGTGACCGCCTTTTTCCAGGAAGCGGGCAGCGTTGCGGGCGAGGGTGGCTTCGTCGTCAATGATCAGGATGCTGGCCATGATGGTTTAGCGTGCGGGAAAGGTGATGCGGATGAGGGTGCCGGCGTGCTCGGCCGCGCCGATCCGGATCGTGCCGCCAAAGCGTTCGACGATCAGCTTGGCCAGGGGCAGGCCGAGGCCCAGGCCCTTGGGCTTGGTGGTGAAGAAGGGGCGGAACATCTGGGCCTGGGCGTCGGGGGTGAGGCCGCTGCCGCTGTCGGTAATGTCGATCCGGAAGGTCTTGCGTCCCTCGGGGTGTACCGACACCTCGCAGCGCCCGCCCTCACCCATGGCCTCGCTGGCGTTGGAGAGCAGGCTGTGGATGGCCTGGCGGAGCAGCGGCGGGTCGCCCTTGATGACAGGGGCGTCGGCCTCGCAGTGGAAGCTCAGGTGCTGGGCGCGGCGTTCGAAGGCGGGGCGGTGATCCGCGCAGCAGGCTTCGAGCAGCTCGCGCAGGTCCACCGGGGTGGGTTGGGGTTCGTGGGTGGCCGAGAAGGCCAGCAGCTCGGCCACCCGGTCGCTGATGCGATCTACCTCACGGATGATGTCGCGGGCTTCGGCGGAGCAGTCTTCGCCGGGGGATTCGAGGGCCAGTTCGGCCGACGAGCGGATCGACGACAGGGGGTTGCGCAGGTTGTGGGCGACGGAGGAGGTGAGTTCGCCCACCACGGCCAGGGTTTCGGCGTCGATCAGCCGGACGTGCTGCTGCTTGATGATGGCGTCGGCCCGGCGAATCAGCCAGAACAGGCCGAGGTAGAGCACCAGGGCGCTGCCCAGCGCAGTGAGCAGCACCTGCCGGCGCCCGGCCTGGATGGCCTGAGTGAGGGCGAGGGGCGCCTTGTACAGCTCGATCACGCCCACCACCTCGCCGCTGGTGGGGCGGCGGACGGGGATGTAGCTCTCGACGAAGAAGTGGATCGACGGGTCGATGCCCACGTGCTCGGTTTTCTCCCGGTGGGATTCGGAGATCTGCCCGGCGTGCACCACCAGCTCGCCGCCCATCGCGGCTTCGAGCTCGTCGTTGTCGGCGAAGCGCTGGCCCACCAGGCTCCTGTCCGACGACCAGATGATGGTGCCGCCGCTGTCGAAGACGTTGGCCCGCAGCACGTCGCGCATGTTCGAGAGGTGGTCGGCGGTGTTGCGGAAGCGTTCCTTCAGGAGCGGGTCGGTGGGGCGGGAGAGGTATTCGAGGGAGCCGTCGGCGACCAGGATGTTCTGCACGAAATCCCGGGTGATGCCGGCCTCCCGCTGGAACAGCTGGTCGTTGAGGAAGCTGGAGATGATCCACGCGTTGGCGAGCGCCATCCCGGCGATCAGCACGGGGCTGAGCCAGGCGAACCAGCGCAGCAGGTCAAAAGGTCTGGTGCGTTTTCCGGTCGGCATCGTCCGCGTCTCCCCCCAAGTTGGGGCAAGGTAACACGGTGCGCGGCGGGTGGGGGATATCCCCCAGCGGGATTGGGGAATAGTCCCCCCAAGAATGGGTTAAACCTGGTGTCGAGCAGGGCGAAGTGCTGTCGGATCAAGGGTTTGGGTTTCTCTTGGGGGACGTGGCACGGCTCCTGCACAAGGTTGGGGGCAGGGTTGAACCTGCAGGCCGCCGAGGCGGCCGGAACCCGAAACCAACAGGAGTCACAAAATGAAGAACACGCTGCTTGCACTTACCGTGGCCGGTCTCATGGGCGCCCTTTCAATGCAGGCCGTTGCGGCATCCGCGTCGGCGCTGGACCAGGACATCTACCGCGCCGAGCGGCCGGAAAAGGTCGAGAAACCCGAAAAGCCCGAAAAGCCCGAGAAGAAGGAGAAGGTCGGAGCCATCGACGGCGCGCTGCAGCTTGCCCGCGCCGAGCGGCCCGAGAAGGTCGAAAAGCCGGAAAAGGCCGAGAAGCCGGAAAAGGCGGAGAAGCCCGAAAAACCCGAGAAGAAGGAAAAGGTCGGTGCCGTCGATGGTGCAATCCGCCTGGTGGGCTGAATGCGTGCCAGGTTCGGCGAGGCTGCGGTGGATCGGTCGCAGCCTCGCCGGCGGGCGCGTCGTGCTGGCCCTCGCCATTGTGGCCGGTGGGGCGGCACGGGCCAGTGAGCTGAGCCTTGCCACCGGCCTGGAATACACCTCAGGCAAGTACGGCGACACCGCAGCATCCACGTCCTGGTATCTGCCGCTGGTGGCCCGCTACGAGCAGGGGTCGTTCATCTTCCGGGCAACACTGCCTTATCTGCGCAACACCGGGGCAGTAAGCCGAACGCCCGACGGGGTGGCGATTCCGGGCACCGGGGGTAGCCAGGAGGGCTTCGGGGACATCGTGCTCGCCGCCGGCGCGACGCTGTGGTCAGCCAGCGATTTCTCGGTGGATGGCGTGGCAAAGCTGAAGCTGCCCACCGCCGATCCGGGCAAGGAGCTGGGCACCGGCAAGACCGACTGGTCGATGCAGTTCGATGGGGTGCAGCGCGTGGGCCCGGTGAGCGTGCTCGCCACCCTGGGCTGGAAGAAATACGGCGATCCGGACGGTGTGGACTTCCGCAACCCGCTGTTCGCGAGACTGGGGTTCAGCTGGCGGCTGTCGGCGGTGACCAGCGTCGGGCTGTACCACGACTGGCGCGAGCGGCTGCGTCCGCGGGGCAGCGAGGTGAGCGAGACGACGGCCTATGTGTCGGTTCGGCTCGACCCGACGTGGAAGCTCCAGCTGTACGGTGTGAAGGGTTTTTCGGACGCCAGCCCCGACTACGGCGCGGGGCTGATGGTGTCGCGCATCTACTGACGCGCGACGGCGAGCGTCAGGTGGCCTTGCGCCGGCTGGCCCACACCGCCATGCCGATGCCGGCGAGGATCATCGGCAGCGACAGCCACTGGCCCATGGACATGCCGAAGGTGAGCAGGCCGAGGAAGTCGTCCGGCTCGCGGCCGAATTCGGCGATGAAGCGGAAGGCGCCGTAGCCGATCAGGAAGACCGCCGACACCAGCCCGCGGGGCCGCGGCTTGGCCGAGAACCACCAGAGGATGACGAACAGGGCGAGCCCTTCGAGGGCGAACTGGTAGAGCTGGGACGGGTGGCGGGGCAGGCCGTCCACCTGCGGGAAGATCATCGCCCAGGGCACGTCGGTGACGCGGCCGACGAGCTCGCCGTTGATGAAGTTGCCCATCCGCCCGGCGGCCAGGCCCAGGGGCACCAGCGGGGCGATGAAATCCGTGACGGCCAGCCACGAGCGCCCGGTGCGCCGCCCGAACAGCCACATGGCCACCAGCACGCCCAGAAAGCCCCCGTGGAAGGCCATGCCGCCCTGCCAGACGGCGAGAATCTCGGCCGGGTTGGCCAGGTAGTAGGCCGGCTTGTAGAACAGCACGTAGCCCAGCCGCCCGCCGAGGATCACCCCCAGCACGCCGTAGAACAGCAGGTCGTCGATCTGCTGGGGCGTCCAGCCCAGCTCGGGCCGGCGCTGGGCGTGGATGCGCCCGAGGACCACGAAGAGGATGAAGGCGAGCAGGTACATCAGGCCGTACCAGCGGACCGCGACGGGCCCGATGGCGATGGCGATGGGATCGAACTGGGGATGGACGAACATGGGCTGGACTGGCTGCGGGTTGGATCAGGCGGTGAGAGCGCGCGGCGGCGGCGGGGTTCCCGCCACCGGGCCGGCAATCACTGGAACTGCTTGCGGAAGGCTTCGAACTCGTTGGTGAGCCATTCGAGCTGCTGGCGCAGGCGGCGGACTTCTTCTTCGAGTTCGCCCACCCGGCCGCCCCGGGGCGCCGCGCCGCCGGATTCGGCGTCGAAGGCGTGCTGGGGGATGGCCGCTTCGCCCGACAGCAGGTGGGCGTAGCGGGCTTCCTTGGTGCCCGGGGCCTTGGGCAGCTGCATGGCGAGCTGCTTGTCGTCGAGGCGTTCGAGGATCTCCTCGACCTCGGCCGGGCTGGCGAAGGCGTGCATGCGTTCGCAGCGGGCGCGGATCTCGCCGACGGTCTGGGGGCCGCGCAGCATCAGGATGGCGAGCACGGCCTGCATCGGCGGGGTGAGGGAGTGGCGCAGGCGGATCTGGTGTTCCCACTTGGCGACGCGGGCGCCGGCCTGGTGGCGCTGGCTGACGAGGCCGCGCTCGGTGAGGCGGTCGAGGGCGGCGAGCACGGCGGATTCGGAGAGGCTCATCACCGGTTCGCGGCCGGTGAGCTGGTTGCACCCGGTGACCAGCGCATTGACCGACAGGGGGTAGGTGTCGGGGGTGACGAAGGCCTTTTCGATGAGCACGGCGAGGACGCGGACTTCAAAGTCGTCGAGGTCGAAGCCGGCGGGGGTGTCGGAGGGGGCAGTGTCGGTCATGGCGAGCTTCCGGGGGCGGACGAGGGCGCAATCATAGCCGACCGGTGTGGTCGGCCCGATGACAGCAGCCCGGGGTGGGGATCAGGTGGCGCCGTGGCATTTCTTGTACTTGCGGCCGCTGCCGCAGGGGCACGGGTCGTTGCGGCCGACCTTGGCTTCTTCGCGGCGCACCGGTTCGCGGATGGCGCCCAGCGGAATCGGACGCAGAGCGACGGGCGGCAGGTGGAAGATCTCGGGCCAGTCGGCGATCTCGTGGGCCACGTCGTCGATCAGCCCGTGGCCGACGCGGCGCAGGGCGGCGATGCGTTCGGCGGCGGGGCGGTTGATGTCGGCCTCGATGTCGGCCGGATCGGCGAAGGTTTCATCCACCAGCCCGGCGGCGAACCATTCGTGGATGGCCGGCAGGTAGTCGGTGGCGCCCAGGTCGGCCAGGTGGGTGACGACCAGGTCGAGGAGCTGGATGTCGGCGCTGGTGTCCTGGTTTCCGCGCAGAGCTTCGGCCTGGCGGGCGCCAAAATCGGCGAGGAAGTCGGCCACCGGCGCGGCGGGGGCGCGGTGCTCGACGGCGGCGAGGGTGAGCGCTTCCAGCGCCGCCGAGCGGGCCCAGGCGCTGGCGTCGGCGTCGTCGGCGAGCGTGGTGAGCGGGGCGATGTCGCCGTCACAGGTGGAGGCCAGCGCGCGGCCGTAGCTGGCGTGACCAAGCTGGCCGAACACGGCGTCGATGGCGGCTTCGTCCAGGTGGCCGAGTTCGGCCAGCGGGGCGTAGGCGCGGCTGTCGCGCCAGCGGGCGAGGAGCAGCATCGCGTAAAGATGCAGCACGTAGCCGTCGGCCTGGGCGGCGGCGGGATCGGCGGCGATGCGCTGGAGCTCGGCCACCAGTTGCGGGGCGAGCTCGTCCCGGTGGGAGTCGGCCTCGGCGAGGGCGGCCAGCGGCACGCTGCCGGTGAAGGTTTCGAGCTGCGGGCGGAGGGCGGACCAGATGTCGGACATGACGGACTTTCAGGGCTTCGCCAGGAGCTTGGCGAGGTAGCGGCCGGTGTGGCTCGCGGGGTTGGCGGCGAGGGTTTCGGGCGTGCCGGTGCCGACCACCGTGCCGCCGCCGTTGCCGCCTTCGGGGCCCATGTCGA
>NZ_CALAYQ010000152.1:0-46157 GCF_937894855.1 uncultured Zoogloea sp. | reverse complement strand
GCCGGCGACCGGGGGCCGTTTTCGCTGGAACAGGGAGAGCATGCGGGTGTCCTGTGGCGGGCCGACCGGGAGGCCTTTTTGCCTTTTCGAGGTAGGGCCTTTCCCCTTGCACCCCATTCCCTTGCCGTTTCGGCCCTTTGGCCTTTAACCGTTTCGGTATAGCGGGGCCTGGGTTGCGGTTCCAGCGTCAATGTGGAACCCGCACGAATGGATTGCGCGGCGACCAGCCGCTGGCCTCGGCCTATGCTGCGGAGACGCTGTTTTCGCCAGGTAGGTTGCTCTCTAGGCGTCAAAGTTGACAAATGCGACAAAGGCGACTAGAGTAAGTCCTGTCTCAAACCTACCTGGGAGATGACCATGCCCACCGCCATTGAATTCATTGCCGACCGTCTGCCGCGTGTCACCGTGGAGGATGTGCGCCGCTTCGCGGATACCGTCGAAATCCGGGATGCGCCGGCTTTCGCGGCCGAGTTGCAGGCGTTCATTCACGAGCGCGTGGAGGCGGTAAAGCTGCCAGCCAACCTCGAAGGTGAAACGGTGGAGCACGCCTTGAAGCGTAAGACGGCTGCGCTGCGCGCTGAGACGCGCTGGGCGCCGACTGAAACCGACGTCCAGCGAGGCCGCGCCGTGCTGCTGGAAACCTTCAACCAGCCGCACAACCTGCCGCCCGCGGAGTACGCCAAGCTGGCGGACAAGTCGCGCCAGCAGATCTACAAGGACATCCTCGCCCGTCGGCTGCTGGCGCTGAACGTGGGGCCGCGAGGCCAGAAACTGCCCGACTGGCAGCTCGACCCGGTGAAGCAGCAGTTGACCCAAACCGTGCTTCAGGAGGTCGAGGGCATCGACCCTTGGACGATCTACCGCGCACTGTCCGAACCGCTCGAAGGCTTGGGCGGCCGCTCGCCAGTGGATGCGGTGACGCATGGCACGATCGACGACGTGGCCGAGGCCGTGTTCAACGTGCTGGGCGTTCAGGTGCATTGAAGCGAGATCGCCATGAGCCACGAGCTGCCTTCGTTCCTGATCGATGCCGGTGAGCTGCTCCAGCATGTGAGCCGCGTCGTCTATCGGGGCAGCCCGCTGTACTATGGCCGCAGCAGCACCAATCGCTACGATGACCCGGCCCAGGCCTACGGGGTGCTCTACCTGGGGCGCGACCTGCCCACGGCGCTGATGGAGTCGGTGTTTCATAAGCACCAGTGGCTTGCGGACACGAAGCGCTCGATCGCGCTGAAAGAAGTCCAGAGCCGGATGGTGCGCGCAGTGGGCGTGATGGACGACGTGCTTCTGGCCGACCTCACGGCGCCGGGCGTCATGGCGGGCTACTTCGGCCTGAACCTGGAGCAGTTGGCCAGCCGCGACTACACGCACACGCAGCAGGTGTCGGCCCAGGTGCATGCGATGCTTGGAGATGACGGCCAGGTGCTGTTCGACGGGGTGCTCTATCCGTCGCGCAACAACTATCCCGCCAAGAGCATCGCGCTGTTCGAGCGTGCCAGCGCGAAGGTCAGTGTCATCGAGGACATCGATCTCGTTGACCATGTGGACTGGCCGCGTTTCGTTGCTACATACCGCATCGGCGTGGAGCCCGACCCTGGCCCGTTGGAACCGGATGACGA
Source organism: uncultured Zoogloea sp. (assembly GCF_937894855.1). Taxonomy (NCBI): domain Bacteria; kingdom Pseudomonadati; phylum Pseudomonadota; class Betaproteobacteria; order Rhodocyclales; family Zoogloeaceae; genus Zoogloea; species uncultured Zoogloea sp. The sequence goes on along the minus strand of NZ_CALAYQ010000152.1, from coordinate 44,538 downwards.
AGCGTCCTGAAGCAGCAAGAGAACACATTGAAGCCCTAAACAGAATGAAATGGACCAAACTGAAATAGGCATCCCTCAGCAGTAGGAGACGACCATGAACACCACGACTCGCACCAGCACCGCAGAACGCCTCGGCCGCGCCTTTGGCCGCGGATGGCGTGCCTACGCGCGCTGTGAACGGCGGGCGTCGAACTGGTTGGTTTCCAAGGGCATGCCGACGGCTGGAGCCACCGCGCTCGTGTGGATGGTTAAGCTGGCTGCGCTCGGGGTGCTGCTGTACACCACCTTCTGGCTGGCCCTGGTGATGGTGTGCGTCATGGTGGTTGCCTGGATGGCCCGCAACACCGACTTGGGCGAGGAGTTGCCCGAGCCAGAGTGGCGAAACGGACCAGCAGGATTCGGCCTATACACCTACGACGGTTTCCGCATTGATCCTCATGTCGAGGACGACTAGCAGCGATCACTTCTTCGACACTGCATTGATCGCAATGCTTCCTCCCCTTCCGCCAGCAGCCTTGGCATCTCCGGTGGCTCCTGCGAGGCCTTGCAACACGTTGCCGGCACGAACGCCCGCCCAAGCCAAGGCCATGATCCAGAACGTAGGCAGTACGATGAACATCGTGCCCGTGACAAACATCAGGAGCATGTCTCCGAAGGCGTTGTTCAGCCCCACCAGCGGGTCGAAGTTGGTGTGCGGCCGATTCCAGCCGAACCCCCAGCCATAGAGCGCATCCAGGATCGTCGAATCGATCCAGCGCGCAAGCTGAAACCAGAAGTCCGTGAAGAAGAGCGCGAACTGCACGACGCTGACGGTAACGACCGTCTTCAGATCGTAGGTGCCTACGACCAGCACAAGCGGGATGCAGATGACCAGCGCCATCTTGAGCAAGGCGAGGACCATGGGCAGAGACTGTCTCACGACGTCCATGGCGGGAAACGCGGCAATCGCGCCGACGGCCATCCCAACGTCTCCCGTGGCCCGCGTCACGATGTTCGGCAAGGTCTTGTCGATCTGGCCGCCATAGTCCGTATAGACGCTACCCTGGTTCAATTTCTGTTGCCGCGGTGACGCGATGGCGCGGATCACCGAGTCGTCCACCTCGGCCCTGCTCAGGAACCCGGCCCAGCCTGCCAGGCGATTCAACAGGTTCGGGTCCACCTGTCCCAGCAGGCGTGCCCGCAGGCCATTGCCGCCATCGGCCCACCACTGCCTGCAGGTCGGGTAGCCGCCACCGCTGCCCACCTGTGCAAGCCCCGCATCGCGGGTGCTGTCGTAGGGCCAGTCGTCGCGCGGCGTGCTTGAGCGGTAGGTGTCGTAGTAGCCGCCCGTGTCCGTGAAAAACCTCGACCCTATCCAGGTCACGTCGTGCATCTGCTGCTCATCAAGCTGAGGGCGCTGCATGAACAATTTGGCCCGCGCAGGCCCATAGCAATCCCGCGAGAAATCCGCTACTTCCTGAGCCAGTACCGGGTCGTCAATGCGGGTCGCGTCGATCTCCATGCGCATCTGCCGCAGGTCCGTGCCGCATGGGATCGCCGCCACCGAGGCGCTCGTGACGGCGCGCGAGAGCGCGTGCATGAAAGCCCACCAGACCGGCACCTTCGCCGACTGGTTGTTGATGGTGCTGAAGGACTGCGACCAGCCGGTATCCGTGGGCTGCGGCACGCTGACCTGGCACTGGGCCGAGCGCGAGCTGTCGTACTGGATGGTGTTGAGGTCCACGTCGATGAACGGGATGCCAGCGAACATCACCACCACGATGGCGACGAAGACCCGGTTCTCGATGCGCGCAGCCGAGAGCACGCCCTTGTTGCCTTCGTCGGCACCTTCCGCACGGGCCTTCAACCACTCCTGCACGATGATGGCGACGAACGGCAGCGCGAATACTCCGCTCGACACCAGCACCGCCCAGATGCCGTTGTTGACGATCCAGGACACCAGCGTCAGGTAGTACTCCAGGTAGTCGGTCGTAAAAAGCGTCATGGCGCGGCTCCCTCTTCAGCTCTGCATCAGCAGGCTGGCTTCCAGCGCCACGATGGCGACGACGCCGGCGATCTCGCTGCGCACCAGGCGTCGCCGCGCTTGCGCGTCTTCCTCGCGGGCCAGCAGCCGGCGGCGCATCCAGACCCAGCCATAGACCGTCGCGCCGTACAGGCACAGCCGCCACACCAGGAAGTAGCCCGCGCTGGCAGCCAGCCACCGCTCCCAGCCGGCAACGCTGCCGACGAGGTAGATGCCGACGAGATTGGCGCCCACGGCCGCGGCGATGATGACCACCGCCAGGAGCAGCGCCTTTGCCGCGCGCCGGCTGAAAAGCCAGCGCGGGCGCAGCCAGGCCGCGTTCATGGCGTGCCTCCCGGGTTGCCCCGCTGCAACCGATCGAGGCGGTCGGGCACCGGGTCGCCTTCGTAGATGCCGCGCGAGCCGGCCGCGCGCGTCCCGTGGCGCTGGATGATGGCCATGGGCGAGTTGTTCGCCAGTTCGCGCCGCAGTTCAAGTTCGGTCTTGAGGTTGCGGATCTCCTGATCGAGCGTGTCGCTCTCGTGGTTCACGGCCTCGACCGCCAACTGGTTGGCCGCCACGTTGGGTTCCTTCTTGCCGGTCAGCAGGGTCCGCTGGAGCAGCAATGCCTTCTCCAGCACGGACGACAACGCGACCTCGGACGCGAGACGTCGCGCCAGCAGGTCTTGGTCTGGCTCGTCGCGCAGCGCCTCGATGACGCCGCGTGTAATGGGCAGCGAGGTGCTGCCGGCTGCATGCAGGTTCTCGAACGTCGTGTTGCGCGTCCCAGAGACCAGTTCCTGCAAGGCCTCCAGCTTGGTCTCGTACTCCTCCTGGATCAGCGGCGTCAGCCCGACGCCAGGCACGGTCTCGGTCTTGGTGCAGGAATCACACGTGCGCTGTACCTGTTCCCCGAGAACCCGCGTCGCCCATTCGGTCGCCTGCTGCGGCGACGTCCAGGTCTGGCAGGACAGGCTCGCGCAACTGGCGGGCGCGATGGAGGACGTGTCAGTCACGCTGCGCCCGTTGACCAGGTTGTAGCCCGCCCGCGTCACGTCACCGACCACCCGGATGGCCGACTGGCCCGCGCCGCCGGCATTGCTGCCGCCCACCCAGGGCACGCCGTCGTTGCCGCGGCGCGTCTCGGCCTGCTCGATCGCCGATACGGCATCCGTGCTCGACACCGCATCGCGCAGCGCCATGCCTTCCGCCATCTGGCTCCATCCGAGCTGGCCGCCCGCCGTCTCGGCCATCTTCTCGGCCATCGCGCGACACGTCAGCTTGGAGCGGTCGAAATCCAGCCTCGCCTGCAGCACACCATTGGTCAGCAGGTTGTACAGCCCCGGATCGGCACGCTGGATGATCAGCGCCGGCAGCGATGCCACGGCACTGGTCGCGCTCTGGATCACGTTGCTCATGATCTGCTGGAACCCATTCGTGATCCCATTGAGCTGATTGCGCAGCGTGGTCTGGATGCTCATGTCGCCGCAGATGAGGTTGCTGTTCCAACCCAGGCCGACCCCGATCGAACGCATGCCAGCGGCGCGGCCCATGGACACCGCACTGCCACCGCCGATCGAGTACATGACCTCATCGCCGATGACGGGGCCGCTGGTCTGGAAGCCGGCCTGCGCCCACGCGAGGCCACAGACCAGGGCGAGCGCGCCGGCTAGCGCCGTGGGGCGCAGCGGGCGGCGAACCTTGGCGGATGGGTTCATCAGTTCAGGACGCTTCATCGCCGTACCCTCAATAGAAATCGACGCTGCCGAGGAACACCTGGCCCCGGCGTTCGCAGCACGCATAGGGCCGCCACAACGCCCAGGCGTAGTCGCCTTGTTGGGCCTGTGTCAGGAAGCCGTTGCGCGGGAAGACCGTGCAGGACGAGGACAGGACGGGCGTGAGTTCCTGCCACTTGCCGGTCGAGGCATCGCCCTCCATCAGCGCGCCGGCCGGCCAGTAGCCATCGCGGGAGTTGGCGAGCAGCGGCTGATAGACGTGGATCTGCCCGCGGCGCGTGACCACATCGCCGGCCCGTTGGGCCACCACGGCACCGGCCTTGTGGTCGTCCGTCTGGTGCAGGAAGCCGCCGCGCGGATAGACGTTGCCCCAGAGGTTCAGGGTCGAGCGCGCGCCGACCTCGCGCATGCCCGGGATCAATGCCTCCGGGTACACCATCTCCGGTACGTTGTAGCGCCAGGCCGGCGTGTCCAGCGTACTGAGCAGGTACGGCATGAAGGCCGTGCCTGCGCCCTCGCAGAAATAGCCCGAGGACGAGACGAACTGGTTGAACACCTCGACGCCGGGGTGGCCGATGACGTCCGCGTTCTTGAACTTCGCGAGATTGTTTTCGTGATCTTCATTGGTGGTGCCGTCCCCGCCGGCCTGGGCCGAAGGGTTGGGCGTGCTCATGGCGCGCACTTCGACCCAGGGGTTCTCGCCGGTGTTCGAGTAGGACGAAACCACCGCATCGGGGATGTAGTGCCTGACCTTGACGGACGTGCGCACCGTGCAGCCGGTCCAGGTGCAGTAGAGCCAGTAGCAGATACCCACCACCCGGTACTCCAGGCAATCGGGCGAAGCCACTGAACCCACGATGGTCGCCGTGTTCAGGGCGTAGCTGCCCGTGGCGCTGAGCAGCAGCACGGAGGTGACGGCAGCCCGCATGCGGCGCAGAAGGTCGAATGAGCGGATCACGGTTCGGCCCTCCGGTGCTGTTCGATGCGCGCGATGGCGCGGGCCACGTCAGGCTCGCCATAGACCACGTAGCGCTGATCCACCACGACAGCCGGAATGGTGGTGATGCCCAGGCTCCATGCGTCGGCAACGCCCTGGTATGCGGTGGCGATGCGACGCTGGAGGTCAGCGCCCCCCTGGCTCAGCCGGCGCTTCACGATGGCTGTTGCCTGTCCGGGATCGGCGGGCAGCGCCGCAGAAAGCTCCGCTTCGATCCGGGGCGCTTCATCCAGCTCGATCAGCTGCTCGCCACCCATGGTCCTGACCGGGTGACGGCTGTCGGTGATGATCACCACATCGGCGGCGAAGCTGGCCGGGCTGAACACGGCCAGGGAAGCCGGCAGCGCAACGGCCAGGCCAAGGGTTCGCCAGCCCGATGCGAACCTGGATGAAGATGCTGGCATGTCGAGCGCCCCCAAGAGTTGTCAAGGGCCATAGTCAAACGCCGAACGCCATGCGGCCCCAACAAACAATGCGCATCGCGGACTGCCCGCATACCTGCTTGTCTTGCGCCAATGAAAAGCGGAGGCCGAAGCCTCCGCGTGGATCAAGGAGCCGGTGCCATTGCTACAGCAGGCCGGATTCCGCAAAGGAGAACGGGGCACCCTGGCCGACGATGATGTGGTCCAGTACCCGCACATCGATGAGCGCCAGCGCGGCTTGCAGTTGCTGGGTCAGCATGCGATCCGCGCTGGACGGCTCGGAGACGCCCGAAGGATGCTGGTGGGCGAAGACCACCGCGGCGGCATTCAACTCCAGCACACGCTGCACGACGACACGCGGATAGACCGAAGTCGCGTTGATCGTGCCCCTGAACAGCGGCTCGTAGGCCAGCACCTGGTGCAGGCTGTCCAGGAACACAGCGGCGAATATCTCATTGGGCTCAGCGACCAGTTTCAGACGCAGGTAGTCCCGTACAGCGGCCGGTTGGCTGAGGCACGGTCCAGCTTTGAAGACCCGTCTCTCCAGCAGCACGATGGCTTGCTGGATGATCCAGTCCTCGTGTTGGGCAGCGATGGCGGAAAGCGACTCCAGGCAGGAGTCATTGACGGCGAAAGACATGGCGAACCTCCAGACGGTGAGATCGGAGGGCACTCGCCCTGGGAGGGCAAGCCCTCCTGGGGAACGAACAAGGTGCATCCATCACCGCGGCAGCGGTGATCGTTCGCGGCCAGGATGCGAGGCGAACGGGGTTGTGGTCAGCGCAGCGGACTGCGCCGTAGCCTTGAAGACCGGGGCTACCTGGGCATGTCGCCGACGACGTCGGCAGGCATTTCCGATGTGGGTGTGGCGGCGGGATCGCCGGCCGCGAGCATGTCCATGGCCGACAGCAAGGCATCGCCCTCGATCGGGCCCTGCAGCAGGATCGCCTTGCCGGTTTCGCGATCGTGCAGCCGCAGCGACGGCGTGGCGGTCACGCCGCTGTTCGTGGCTTCCGCAGTTTGGGTACGAATCGCCGCGTCGGGCCGCTCGCTCGCAATGCACTGTTCGATGGCTGGCGTCAGGGCGGGGTGGCGCAGGTCTTCGGGCAAGCCCTGGCCGTCGCTGTGTGTGTGGACATAGACCCACTCGACAGCCTGCCAGAAGGCGGGATGGCCGCCGGCTTCGCCCGCGCATTCCACCAAGCGCGCTTCGGCGGACGCGGCCGGCTCATGCGCGGCCAACGGCAGGTGGTGCCATTGCAAGGCCACGTCCGCATTGCCGGCTACCCAACGCTTGAGGACAGGGAAATAGGACCGGCAGAACGGGCATTCGAGGTCCGCGTAGAGCGTCAGCGTGAAACGACCTGCCGGGTTGCCCATCTGCCAAGGAGGCCCGGCCACCTGCGTCTCGCTGACAGGCGCCGAGGTTTGGGGCGTGGACTCGCCTGGCGAACGGGACACGAGCCAGATCAGCAGCAGCGCAACCAGCACTGCGCCTAACGCCCATGGCCAGCGGGCCCGCCAGCGCCGACGGCGGAACGCCTGGACCTGCATCGGAATGGATGAGCGTTTCTGTTCCATGGCGTTCTCCGGTGCACGGCAGATTCAGGGCAGGGCCAGGGCCGGCGACTCGATGCCGCGTGCCCGGTCGATCTTCTCGGCCACCTTGAAGGCGGCATCCAACTCGCTGACGCCGTGCTGCTGCATGAGCTGGTAGCGCTCGGCCTTCTCTTCGGGTTCGGTCTGCGCGAGCGCGAGATACAGGCTCGGCGGCACGGCGCGGAAGAGCACCTCCATGCTCTTGGAGAGGATGACGCCCTCGGTGAACTTGCCCGCTTCCTTGCGTGCCGAAAGCATCAGCGCCTTCTGCGCCGGCGAGAGTTCGCGGAATCGTGCGATCTTCTCCACCTCGTCCGGCGGCATCGACAGGCAGATCCACCACTCGATCATGTTGAGCATGGGCTCTGCGGCGCGCGGCAGATCGTCGATGTTTTGCGTCGCCAGCCAGAACCAGGCGCCCAACTTGCGCCACATTTTTGTAATTTTCACGACATACGGCGCGAGCAGCGGGTTCTTCGTGATGATGTGGCCTTCGTCGGTCACGTTGATGATCGGGCGGCCGAGATACTGGTCACGCTCCGCGATGTTGTTCACCGTGCTGATGAGGCTGATGTACGCGATCGAGAGCTGCGCGTTGTAGCCCTCACGGGCATAGGTCGCGAGATCCACCAGCGTGATGTCGGCCTCGGGCCACGGCGTGCCGTCGCGGTCGAACATCTCGCCGTCCGTGCCTTGGCAGAACATGTCCATCGCGTCCGCCATCTCCAGCAGCCGCACGCGCCGCATCTCGGGCAACGTCGGGTCCTGGCCGCGGGTGCGCAGCGCATTGCGCACGTCGCGCGTGAGCACCGTGCGCTTCTCGGCCACGCAGTGCTCGGCGGCGTCGAGGATGCACTGGCGGATCAGCGAGCGGTCGGCGCGCGTCATCCTGGCTTCCTCCTTGTCCTCGCCGCCAGTGATCATCAGCCGCGCCGTGATCTCCAGTTCGCCCAGCACGTCGCGCTGTTCGTCCGCCTCCATGGCTGAGGCATCGGGTGGCAGGTCTTCGTCCAGCGCATCGGCATCGAGCGTTTGCACATCGCTGGGCGTTTCGATCAGCCGGCGCGCGTCGGCGAACGGCGCTAGGCTGATGCCCGATCCGGGGGCCAGCTTGACCCGATTCACGGTCAGGCCCAGGCGCCTGGCGAAGTCGCTGAACAAGCCGAAGCTATTGCCGGCTTCCACGATGAAGAGGCGCGGCCGATAAATGGCCGTGACCTGGTTCAGCAGATTGTTGAGCGTGGCCGATTTGCCGGAACCCGTCGGGCCGAACAGGAACAGGTGGGCGTTCATCTGCCGGTCCAGGCGATTGAGCGGATCGAAGGTGATCGGCCCGCCGCCGCGGTTGAACATCGTGATGCCTGGATGCCCCGTACCCTGGGCACGGCCCCACACCGGCGACAGGTTTGCCGCGTGCTGGGCGAACATCAGTTGCGTGTACCACCGGCGCCGATCCTTGCCGGGGTTGTAGCAGCACGGCAGCCAGCGCAGGTAGCTGTTGAGCGGCGCCACCTCATCATCCTCTCGCACCGGCTGCAAACCAGCGTTGAGCATCACGTTCGCCAGGTCCAGGCCGCGCCGATCCAGTTCCGCCTCGTCGCGCCCGCGCAGGTAGAACGCCAGCGTGCCCCGGTAGAGCTTGTGCGCGCTGCCGATCAGCGAGCGGGCTTCATGCACGTCCTTGAGCGTCTGCTCCGACGCCAGCGTCTCGCCCACGGCCTTCTTCGCCAGGTGGTTCAGATCCGATTCCAGGACATCCTGGGGCGTGGCAACCATCGTGAGACAAAGCAAGGTGTCTTCCGGCATCTGGTCGAACAGCGTGTTGATCGCATCGCCCTTGCGGGTCTCGCCGGTTAGATGTCCCGTGCCGGGCGGCATGCGCAGCCGGTCGGTGATCAGCACACGGTGCGGCATGCCGTCGAAGTACCAGGTGCCGTGCTCCACGTCGGAGCGTGGCTGGCCGAAGAACAGCCGCTGGCTGAAATCCCGCCCGCTCGCCAGTTCGATCTCGCCGGCCTCAGTCTCGTCCGGGTAGCGCGCCAGTGCGTAGAAGCGCTCCCGGTCCTCTGTACTGGGCCCGAGCATCGCGGGGCGCGGATTGAGCCACCGCAGCAGCCAGTCGTGGACGTCGGCTGCGACCATGCGCCGTGCCTGGATGCCGGCGTTCGCCAGCCCGCCACACAGGCGGTCGCAGACGATGTTCAGCATCTGCTCGGGCGTCTGGCCGCGGCGGCTTGCCTGCCCGGTGGCACGTCGATAGACCACCATGCGCACGCGCCGCGTCTGCCCGCGCCAGCGCAGCCGCGTGACCACCGTGTCCTCGAACAGGCCGCCGGGCTTGGCCACCGCACGCAGATGGTGGCCGAAGAAGCGCAGGTAGAACTCGGTGAACGCTGTCCCGCGGGCACGTGGCTGCACGTAGTCACGCAGGGTCTGCATGTACTGGTCGAAACTCGGCTCGTCCTGGGCATAGAGCTGGAGCACCCAGGGGTTCTCGTCCAGCTCATCGAAGCTGTCCTGCAGCGCGTTCTCCAAGGCGTCGCGGGCGTGGGCAAGCCAGCCCGGTTCCCGGCCCTCGGTCCCCAGCGGCACCAGCTCGAAGAAGGCCGCCACCGATTGGCCGTCCTCCAGCAACATGGACCTTGACTCGGGCAAGAACTCGACCCAGGGCAGCAGTTCCACGAAGGACGGTGCGACCTCGTACAGCGCCTGCTCGTCGGCCTCCGTCGCCGGTTTGCGGCCCCGGACTGCCGAGCCGGGTTCGGGGATGCCGGCTTGGCGCAAGGCCTCAATGTGGCGCTGCCAGCCGTCCGGCTGCTCGTCATCACCAGCGCCGGATGCGGCCAGCTTCAGCGCGGCCGGCTTAGGCCAGGGAAGTTTCCAGCGCATCAGTAGTCCTCCACGCGCTCACCCGGCATCGCGTACTGAATGCGCTGGTACAGCGGGAAGACGGTCGTGTAGCCGGGCACCGGCACGGGATCGGTGCCGGCCAGGTGCGGGTACACGTACATCACGAGATCGGGATTGGGCAGGCGCTGGAACTGGCGATGGACCTCGTTGCGCGCGGTGCGCGTGTAGCGCATCTGCTCGGCAGGTGCGGCCTGCATATCGGCGTCGGTCAGCGGCCGACGCAGGCTCTGGCGCGCATCGAGCAGTTGGCCGCCGGCGTTCCGTCCGGCTGCGCCACCGCCGTCCCCGGCCTCCTGCTGCCAGATGTCCATCATCGTGCGGTCACCGTGGGTCAGCAGCTTTTCCTTGCTGGTGGCGCAGCCGGCGAGCGCCGCGACGGCGAGGACCAGCGCCAGGCCACGGGCCAAGCTATTCAAGTTCGAGAGCATGGCTTTCTCCTGTGCGGTGATCGACCTTGCGGCCTTCGGGATCGAAGTCGATGGCGAGCGGCTTTTCGAGGTGGACGGCGACCTTCGCGCCGGGCTGGACATAGACGGCGGCGAACGCTTGGCCGTAGAGCTTGTTGACCCAGGCCGACATGTCCCGCACGCCGCCCGCCAGAATCTGGCCGACCGCCTCCTGGCCGCTGATGCCCACGGTGCCGATGGAGCCGTCCGAGCCGACATAGGACATGCGGCCGCTGTCGCTCTCGATGAGCGAGGCCACGCCGGCACCGGCCGCGGTGATCAGGGCCTGCGAGCCGAGGTACTGCTGGGCGTTGCTGCGCCGCTCGCCGCTGACGCAAGGAATGCCGTGGGGATCGCTGATCCAGCCCAAGCCATCGCGCTGCTGGTTGTTCTGCTGGTTTCCTTCGCGGTCTTCGGGGATCGTGCGAATCGTGCCGTCGTTGAAGACGAACGTGATGCTGCGCACCTGGCCGCGCACGCAAGAAAGCGTCCAGTCGCCCGAGGCGGTGCCGCTGAACACGGCGCCGGCCACATCGGGAATGTCGATGCCGTTCGCCGTGAGGTTGTCCGGCCCCACCAGCACCTTGAAGGGGTACGGGTCGTTGACGGTGCCGTCGATCGGCACACGCCCGATCAGCGCTGTCATCGCCACCGAGCCCATGAGCGTGGAGTTCGTGGGGACGGTATAGACGGGCTTTGCGGTCTTGACGCCCGCGGCGCGTGCCCCGGCGTTCGCCACGGTTTCCGCCGTGGTTTGCAACGTGCTCTGCTCGGGGCCGAAGCTCGTCGGGAAGCTCATGCCGCCAGCCGTGCCGCGCCCCCTGTTGCGTCCCTCGGCAGGCTTCGCGTCATCCGGTTCAACCCAGCGCATGCCGCCTTCCATCCCGGCCTCGTCGCCCCCCTGCAGCCCCAGGCCCACGGGCAGATCGGCATGGCTGCCACCGCGCCCACCAATGCTGTCCAGGCGCCGCTGTAGGTCGGCGAGTAGCCCTTCGGTCTGCTGGCGCGTGCTGGCCGCCTGCTCCTGGTCGCGCCGCAGGTTGGAGCGCTCGGACTCCAGCGCAGAGTTGATGCGCTGGTCGATCGAGTTCTCGCGCTGACGCAGGCGCTGGTTCTCTTCGCGCTGGGACTTGTTGTCCGAGAGCGCCGTCTGAAGCTCGGTGCGCAACTGCTTCACTTGGGCGACGAGCGTGGCCACGGTGTCGCGCGGGGTATCGCCTTCGATGCCCAACGCCTTCATTTCTTCTGGCGTGAGCTGGGCGCCGGCATCGCTAGCGGGCGGCGCCGACGTGCTTCCACCCGAGAACAGGCGGATGCCGACGAACAGCACCAGGATGGCGACGGGGATCATCAGCCACTTCAGGAGTCCGTTACTGCGCATGATCGGCCTCCTTGCGTTCGGTGGCTTCGGCTTCTGGCTGCGGCAGATGCACGGCTGGGTCGAAGCGGTGAATGGCCGGCAGCAGCGACTGCGCCAAGCCGTGCCCGCGCGTCACCAGGTACAGGACGGTCGTGTCCTCGGGCACGCCGTGCGGCCCGAGCGCCTCATGCTGGAAGGTCGCCGTCAGGAAATCGCCCTGCAGCACACGCGGATCAAGCGTGACCCAGCCGGCGCTGGTATTGGTCAGGCGCACGGCCGTCACCCATTGGTCTTCCAGACGCCACGACGCGAGCGCGAGTGCGCGCACGGGCAATGTCGGCATCAGCGTGCCGAGGTCCATGTCGCGGCGCAGGTTGATGCGCATGACGCCCGGCAGTGGCTCCACGGTGCGCAGCGGCGCGTAAAGGCTCTGCGCGGCGAAGCGGGTCAGCACCACGGGGATGGGGGTTTCGCGCCGCGCCGGCCGCGCACCCGACTGGTCCTGGGCGCGCGCCGGGGCCTCGGCACCGTTGGACTGATCGCCATAGCGAGCCGGAGTGCTGCTGTCCTCGACGATGCGCACCGGCTCCAGTTCGGCTTCGCCGTCCTTGGGCGCCTCGGCCGCAATGTCCAGCAGGATCAGCGCGCCGGTGTCGGCGTCCTGCAATTGCAGCCGCGTGGGCTCGATTGGCTCGCTGGCGCGCAGGTACACCGCGCCGCCTGCGCTCTGTACGCGCAGGCGTTCGCCCACGCCCGCAGGCACTCCGACGCGGACGTTGCGGTCGATGAACACGATCCGCTCCTGGCCGACCTTCAGCGGCACCGCCAACGGCATGCGTTCCCAGCGCAGGATCTCCACCGCCTGAGCGGCGGGGAACGCAGCCACGGCCAGCAGCCCCAGCAGCATGAGTACAGGGTGCTTCATGGGGTATTTCCTCCTTGAGGCGCGTGCGGAGACAGACCGCCGGATGCCGGGCGCGTCGGTTCCGGGGTGCTGATGCGCTGGGGCGTGCCGTCGTAGCAGTCGAGCGCCAGGCCGAAGGGGTTGCGTGCGGGGTCGATGTCCACCTTGGTGACTTTCACCGGGTAGCGCACCAGGGCGCGCTTTACCTGCTCCGCGCCGTAGTACTCGTCCGCCGTGATGTCCAGCGTCACCACCCAGTCGCGATCGGAGACCGTGCGCACGCGCGCCGTAGGGTCGTCGCCGTAGCCGCGGCCGGGGATTTCGTAGATGCCGCGCACGCGCTGGCGCAGCTCGCCCGTGCTGCGGCGGTAGTCGTAGTCCGCGCGCAGGAAGGCCTGGCAGGACGGCGTGAGGTACGGCGAGAGCGTGTGGAGGTTGCGGGCATAGTCCTCCTCGCCATTCGTGGGCCAACGGTTGAGGGTCTGGAACACGTAGAACGTGAACGCATAGACCGATTCGGGCGGCACCTCCCACCATTTCCGGGTGCTGCCGGAGCGCAGGTCGGGCGGGACATGGATGGTCAGATCGCGTGGCGCGCTCCACCAGCCGCCGCCCATCACGAGGGCGACGATGACCAGCGCGCCGGCACCCAGGCGAAGCGTCTTGATGTGCGCCTGCAGGTGAGCGATCTCGTTCTTGAAGCGGCTCATCGCGCACCCCTTGAAGCAGACCTGCGGGTGGTCCAGAAGCCGGAGCGCGAGATCAGCACATGGCCGCCCACCCAGCCCGCCATCAGCGGATGGCGCGTGGCGATGCGCCATTGCAGTTGCCGGTACAGCCAGGTGTCGGGGCGCCCGCGCTTCAGGCGCCGCAGGATGCCGCCGCCGATGAACACGCCCAGCGCCACGCCCAGCACAACGAACGTCGGCGCCAGCGCGATCGTGCGGAACATCCAGGACAACGGCGCGCCGACCAGCAGGCCGGCGGCGCCGGACAAGCCGCAGCAGATCCACAGCTCGTCGGCGGTGAGGCCGCGCACGACAACGGGGTGGCGGTTGAGCCGATGCGGAAGGAACGTCACGGTCCCGTCCGCACGGACGTGCTGCTGCTCGGACATACCGACCTCACTTACAGGATGCCGGTGGCTTCGGTGAGCAGCCAGATGCCGATCACGAGCAGCACGGCGCCGATGGCGACCGTGAGGCCGAACTGGCCCCACGTCTTGCGGCCGGTGTGGATCTCCGCGTAGGTGCCGTAGGCGTGGTAGCAGACGCCGATAAACATCGACGCCACCACCAGCAGGGCCACAAGCATGATGATGTCGTAGCCGTAGTTGCGGATCGTCTCCATGATGCCGTTGCCGGTGCCGCGCGTCGGGTTCTCCAACTGCGGCAGACCTTGCGCGAACGACAGCGCCGGCAGCGCGGTGGCGCCCAGGGCCACGGCGGCCCGCTGGGCGAGACGGGAAGTGAGGATGCGGTTTGGCATGGTCAGGCCTTTCAGGTCAGGAGAGGAGGAAGAAGGTCAGGACGAGGTACATCGCGACGAAGCGGATGCAGACACCGAGGAACTGGCGCTGGTTGAGGCGGCTCTCGGACCACCCCACGTAGGCCGTTCGGATGGCCCAGACGCCCCACACGAGCAGGACCGCGAACACGACGCCGACCAGGACGGTCGCCATCGCGGAAGGCGCGATGCCGCTGTTGGCTTGAAATGCCGAGACCTGTGCGCCGTTCATGGCTTGCCCTCCGCAGTCGTCGCCGGCAGCGGCTCGGACGCCCGCTCGGTGCGGTAGTCGCCGGCCAGTTCGGAGGGGTCGCGCGGCTGGGCGCGCGACGGTGTGAGATGGGCTCGGATGCCAGCGCGCACGCGCGCCAGGTCAGCCAACAGCCTCGGGTAGTCGAAGTGGTAGCGCTCGCCCGGCGTGATGGGGGTATGCGCGGCGCTGTCCGCGACGGTGCGCTCCAGCGCGTCGAGCTGGCGCAGCGCGGCGATCAGTTCCTGGCGCTGCGCCGGGGACTCGGCCAACGCCATCGGGGACTGCCCCAGCACGAGGGCCGTCACGAGAAAATTGGGCACGCCGCGATGCGCGGCGCGCAGCCAGATCGAAGCCACCATCGCGCCATTCCTGTGTGATCAGCAATGGGTTGATCGTGGAGATCAGGGCTGTTTTAGGCCGCAAACAATAGGAACCTGCGGATGACCGGATTGATGGCTTAGAGGTACTTTTTGAAGCTGCCCGCGGTCAGGCTCACCGCGAGTCCCAGCAAGGCCGCGCTGGGCAGCAGAATCACCAGCGGATGCACCGAAATCGGCAGCGCGAGGTAGGTGACCCACGGCAGCACGGCTAGCGGCATCAACGAGGCTTTCGCACGGTGGTAGATGAAGCCCGATTCGCGGCCCGCGCCGAACCGGCGCACGTCGCGCCGCACCAGCCCGTCGATCAAGCCGACGAAGGCCGCGGTAAGGATCAGCGGTAGCGTGAGCACCAGGACCAGCAGGCGCACCAGGAACGTGAGCGTCGTGAAGGCTGCGGCGATCAGGTAGCTCTCGGCCCAGACATAGACCTGGCTGATGTAGTAGCGGAAGTTGCGCACGCCGTCCTGGCTCTTGCCCTGGCTGGGCGCACGGGCGCGCTCTGCGGTCTGGCTCGTGCGCTCCAGCAAGCCTGAGCGCACGAACACCCATTCGTAGCCGGTATCCACCAGTTGGTGTGCTGTACGCCCTGGCTCCTGCACGACCACGCTGCGCGTGAAGTGGTTCGACAGGTGCCCCAGCTCGTACTGCAGCATCTGCTGGGAATGCCGCCAGCCTTGATCCTTCCAGAACAAGTGCATGCCGACGCACTCCACCACGATCGAGAACAGCAGCGAGCCGATCAGCACCCCGAGCAGCCGGAACGGCAAGGTGATGGTGCCGACGATCAGGCCCTGGCGCTGGTTCTGCTCCCGTTGCGCGGTTGAGGCGGCATCCTTCATGGCGATGCCTCGTTGCCTGCGCTGTCCTCGGCGCCGGTGACCACCGCGCCAGGCTCGGCCGGAGCGGCGTCATCCAGCAGATCGTCGGGCAAGGACGCATCCTGCAAGGCCGGGGAACTGGTGAACTCCCACCACTGCGTGGCCTCGCTGTAGCTCCGGCGCATGTACCCCGCGAGTTGCTGCAAGTCCGCCGGCATCACTTCGTCCGGGTCCGGCGCCGGCAGCGGCATGCGCACCTTCCAAAGCTGGCCGCCCTGCAGCAGCGCGAAGCATTGGCCTTTGGGCAGGCCGACGACATGCGACGGCTCGATCATCGGTACGCTGGTGCTGCTGATCCGGTCCTGCGTGTTCGACGTGAAATCCGTCGCCCCACGGATGTCCGAGCTGTCGGTGGCGCCCGAGACGATGGTGGTCGTATAGACCTCGACCTTCGGCAACTGCCGGGTCAGCAGTTCGGCCGTGGCGGTCTCCCTGACCCTGAGCATGAACAGGTTGTTGAAATTTCCGATCACCTGGCCGGCCTTGGCCCGGTTGCCGATGCGGGCCTCGATGTCCGAGAGGGTCTGCGTGTACGCGGTAACCTGTAGCCCGGCACCACCGCCCTTGTTGATCAGCGGCACGAATTCGTCACCCATGAGTTCATTGAATTCGTCCGCATGGACATTGATCGGCACGCGCGCGCCGGCCGATGCACCCGGCAGGCCGTCGTCGATCCCGTGCTTGTAGATGTGGCCGGCGACCGACACGAGATCGCTGAACATCGAGTTGCCGACTGCGGCGGCGACCTCGGCGTCGGAGAGCGCATCCAGGCCCACATAGACGATGGCGCGCTTTCGGATGACCTGCATCCAATCGAAGATCGGACGTGGGTCGGCCAGGTCGGAGTAGTTCGGTGCCAGAAGCTGGGCGATCTTGCCGCTCGTGAGCTTCTCCAGCAGCGGCAGCAGCGATGCGACGATCTTGTCGAAATAGGTCTTGTCGTAGCGGACGGCACTGCGCAAGCCGTCGAGCACCGGGTCGTAGTTGCGCGCCTGGGAGAGGTACTGCTCCAGCGCCACGACGCGCTTCTCGCGCCCGATCATGTTCCTGGGGATGTTCTTCTCGTTGAGCTTGGCCTCGATCTGGACGATCACCTCCCAGGCCTTGGGCTCCGTCTTGGCGAAATAGTGCTGGGCGTACTCGATGAACAGCGCGTCGATGTTGATGACGTGGCGCTGGATCAGCATGTAGTCCGGGCGCTGCCCCAGTTCCACCAAGGCGCGCGCGATGATGTTGACGAACCGCCACGCGAACTCCCTGAAAGCGGCACTGTTGCCTTCGCCGGAGAGCTGCCCCGCGATGCGCGTCGCCACTTCCGAGATCCGGCCGAAGCGGCCCACGGCGTTGTAGCGGGCGCTGATTTCCGGCCAGCCCAGGTGGAAGATGTAGAACTCGCCTTCGCGGCCCGCGCGCTGGGCCTCGACGTACATCCGCTTCAAGAGATCGGCATCCCCCTTGGGGTCGATGACGATCACGACCTCGTGCTCGCCCGCGGCGTTCTTGCGGCGGATGTCCTGGGTGACGAACAACTCGGCGAGCCGCGTCTTGCCCACGCGCGTGGTGCCCAGCACCAGCGAATGCCCGACGCGCTCGCCCAGCGGCAGGCTGACATCCACCTCGTCGGGTTCGATGCCATGCAGCCGCGGCAGGCCGCCGACCGGCGGCAGCGGGCGCACCGGATTCATGGGCACGTCCCAGCCCGTGAGCGCGGGCAGCCGGGACAGCGGG
The DNA here is from genome assembly GCF_937894855.1 of uncultured Zoogloea sp. NCBI lineage: Bacteria > Pseudomonadati > Pseudomonadota > Betaproteobacteria > Rhodocyclales > Zoogloeaceae > Zoogloea > uncultured Zoogloea sp. The sequence continues at coordinate 27,417 of NZ_CALAYQ010000152.1, read as the reverse complement.
AACGGCGCGAACTCCAGCCGTTCCTCCAGGCGCCTCGCCAGCCGGTAGGCCGGCGTCGGCTCCACGTACCGGCGAAACTCCGGCCGGTACGTCTGCATCAGCCTATGGGTGTGCTTCTGCTCCCAGAGGAACCCGCGCCCCACGAACAGCCGCTGCTGGCTGACCGGCACGTCCTTGCTCGTCATCACGTACCGCGGCAGGCGGCGGATGTTGCGCCGGTAGCGCAGGATGACGCGGGCATCGCGATAGCGGATTGCGCCGTAGGCGCCGAACGCCAGCGCGCTGCCGACGCCCATCGCTGGGCTCAGCGCGAGCGACCATGGGGCCACCAGGCACAGAAACGCGGCGCCTGCACACGCCGCGACGGTGTATAGCTCCACCGCTGGACGTAGCAGAACCTCGACCGGCTGTTTCCCCGACATGGCTTCATTGCTCGATGCCGGTGGCCGTGATCAGCGCCGGGTAGTGCCGCAGGCCCAGGCGATCGGCCAGGTCGTCTCCGGCCACGGGCGCGAGGGGCACGCCCGGCGCCAGGGTACGCAGCCGTGCCAGGCCCTGCACGGTCTCGACGTTGACCACCAGGCCGACCGCGCCGCGTTCGCGCAAAGCCGCGCCGCGCCGCTGCAACCAGGCCCGGGAAGCCTCGTCGTCGCCGATGACCGCGAACGGCCGCAGGCCGGGCGCTTCGATCACGCGCCGCGCGACGGTGCCGGGCGTGAGCTTGGTGCTGCGCACCGGCAGCATCGCGGCTTCGTCCGCTGGCGTGGCGGGAACCCGGGGCGTCGGGATGGGTGGCCGGGCCGGCGCGTTGGCGCGCGGCTGGAGGTTCAGGGCCTCGTAGTACGGCAGCGCCGACGTGCCGCCATGGTCCTCGACCACGATCAGCGGCTCGCCGGCACGCGAGGCCAGCGGCAGGCCTGCCAGCAGCACGAGCAGGACCGTGAATGCGAGATGGGCCGGATGGGGTTTCGTCATGGGGAGGTCTCCTGGCGCGCGGCGAGGACCGCGGCGGTTGGGCGTGCGCCCTGCACGCGGGCAAGGTGGCGGGACACGCTGCGCCGATAGCGGGCGGCGGGCTCGCCACCCGCAGGACGGTGGTAGCGGCCGATCGCCAGCAGCCAGTCCTCGCCGGAGGTGTGCTGCTCCTTCAGGATCTCGGCGGCGATGGCGAGGTTGCGGTACGGGTCCAGCAGGTCGCACGCGCTGGTGAAGCGGTGCTTGTGGTAGCCGAGGTTGATCTGGCCCAGGCCCGCGTCGATGCGCGTGTGCGGCGTGGCGCGCATCGCCTGCTGCAGGCCGGCGCAGGCATCGGCCCGCGTGGCGAAGCGGCGGGACTGGCCGGCGACGTTGAGGGACCACGGCCATGGGACGATGCGCCCGTTGCGCCGGAGGCCGCTCTCCTGCAAGGCCACGGCGTAGAGCACCGTCGAGGGGATGCCTGCGCGCTGGGCGGCAAGCTGGTAGGCCGGTGGCGGAACCTCCTGGGCATGGCCCGTGCAGGTGTACAGGCCAGCGGCGAGCACCAGTGCGCGCAAGAACTGCGATACGCGGGCGGCTACGGCTGGCGCTGCCATTGGCCGTTCACCTCGCGCACGGCGGCGGGCAAGTCACCGGACAGGCCGAGCGCCAACCAACGGCCACTGTCGTGGTTGAGCGTGATGCTGCCGGCCCGCACGCGCGCCGGGTCGATCTGCGCGCGCTTGGCCCAGTCCCGAATGCGCGCGTCGTCCTGGCGGCTGCCCACCATGTACAGGTCGAACTCCGCGCCCGAGGATTGCAGGCGCTGCACGAGCTGCCCGCAGGCGGCGCAGCCGTCCTTGACGAACACCGCCATGCGGCCGCTGCCGCGCGTGGCGACAGCGCCCGGCTTGTCATCAGGCAGGTTCACGCGCTGCATGCCCGGATTCAGACGCTGCCAGGCTTCGTCGTAGGCGCGCTGGTAGGCGAGCAGCTTCTCGACGCGGCGCGCTTCGACCTGCACCTGCAGTTCTGCGTAGCGCCGCCGCTCTTCGTCGGTGCGTGCCTCGATGCCCAGGGCGGAAAGCGGGTCCAGGTTGGGCGAGTAGATACCCAGCGGCCCGTCCATCAGCTCGCGGTAGCGTTCCCATTCCTGCCGTTGCAGACCCCATTCGCTGGCCGTCCGGTCGTCCAGCACGCGGGCGGCCAGCGGGCGCTCCTGGCTCTGTGCATTGCGCGCGGGTGCCGTGGCGGGTTGCTGCGCCCAGGCGGGCCACTGCACCGACGCCAGCACGAGTACGGAAAGGAGGATCGACGGCTTCATGGGGTGTGCTCCGGTCAGGGGATCGCCACGCGGCGCGTCTGGTCGCCGGCCTGGAACACCGCGGTGTTGCCCTCGACCGCCTGCAAACGCCATGGGCCGACCGCATCACCGGGCAGCAGCACCTGAAGCTGGTCGGGTGTGAGGTCCCCGGCTGTCGGCGCGACCGACACGCTGCGCTGGCCGGCGCGCAGTTCGGCGCCGACGACGCGGAACGGCAGTGGCGGCGGTTCGGCCTTGGAGGCGGCGGGCTTGCTTGGTGCGCGTGCTTGGACGGGCGCTGCGGCACGCGCGGCGGTCTGGCGTGTCTTGATCTGCTCGATCTCCGCGCGCAGTGCCTGAAGATCGTCGGCGGCGGCATAGCCGTTCAGCGACTTCTCCACCTGGGCGGCGCGCGCTTCCAGGATTTGGCGGGTATCTTTGAGGTCAGCGGCCGTTGCGACGGCAGGACGCTGCTGGATAGCCTCGATCGTCTCGGCCAGGCCAGTCGCCTGCGCTTCCAGGCGTTGCAGGCGTGAATCCAGCCGGTCCTGGTCGGTTTGGTCGCGCATCGCCAGGTAGCCGAGCGCCACGATGACGCTGAGGCCGATCAGCCAGAGCCAGAGCAGGCTTTGCACCACCACGGCGGCGGTCGGGCGCCGCGAAGGTTGCGGAGCATTCATGGCTGGCCTCCTGGAATGGAAGGCATCAGCGGGAAGGTCTGCACTGCATCGGCGGCGCTCGGCTCGGGCGTGGGTTCGACGGCCACGCGGTCGCCGGGCCGGTCGAAGCAAATCTGTCGGGCGCGGTCATCCGCGTGCAGTTCCCAGGCCGGCCCAGCCAGGGTGAGCAGTGCATCGCGCAAGGTCATGGGACCGAGATGCAGGTGCGCCGCCGGCAGCGGCAGCGCGTACAGTTCGATCACGGCATGCGCGGTCTGGCACAGGCCGTAGCCGCTGCGTTTGAGTACGTGCCGCAGCCCATCCCCGACCGTGGCGCGTGCATCCTCGGGCATGGACACGTCGATGGTCTGCAACAGCAGGTCGCGCTGCGCTGCCATGGGTGCCAGTTCGACCAGTGTGTAGCGGGCGTAGCGCACGACCGGGATGTACTCGGGCGCTTCGGGTTCGGGCGCGGCCGAGACTTCCTCGATGGTGTCGAGCGCGACCGGCGCAGTCGTCGTCGCGCAGCCACCGGCCAGCACCGACCACAGCAGGCCGAGAAATCCCGCCAGCAGGCGGCGTTCGGGATGGTGAAACCAGGGTGGAGAGGGGCACATAGCTCGGCGTCCTGAAACATCGAGCCCTCACCATCGCCGCTCTGGCCACGAACGGCAGCAAACAATGCGAACCACGCAGCGCCCGATTTACCGGGAGCGGAAAAAAAACGGCCCCGAAGGGCCGTAAGTGGAACGTGTCATGCGGCGACAAGCTGCCGGGCCAGTGCGACCTCGACGGAATCGCCGTCCTGGTTCAGGACATCGAGCCCCGATTCGGGCACGTCGCCCGAGGTGGACTGCGAAACCATGATCTTCTTGGCCATCAGCTCCAGGCAGGTCATCTGCGAAGTGGCAGCGTAGCCGAGGTAGATCACGCGCACGTGCTGTTTCTGCCCGATGCGCCAGGAGCGGCGTGCCGCCTGTTGAAGGCTATAGACGTTGTAGCCAGACTGCATGAACACAATCGTCGGGAAGTCCAACAGGTCCAATCCCGTCTTGACCAATTCGGGATTGGTGATGAGCACGTCGATGCCACGGTCCAGTTGCTCGGCGATCCAGTCCTCGCGACGACTGGCATCCACGCTTGCGCGCAGCACTGCCACCCGAAAACCTTCCTGCTCCAGCAGCACCTTCAGGCGCGACGTGGTGTCGCGCGTGCCGGTATAGACCGTGTAGGCGAGGACCTTGCGCCCCTGCGCCTTCTCCTCTTTGCAGATGTCGATCAGCTCACGCTCCTTGGGGCTGATCTCGAACTCGTTGAACTGAGCCGGGACGAACGCCAGGGTGTTGCGCGTGCGCGGATGCACCACGGTCTCCGACCGGAAGCAGCAATCCGGCCAGGCCAGCAGCACGTTGAGGACCACACCCAGCAAGGTCGTATCGCGTCGCGCCAGAGCCTGTTTCAGCTCCGCGGTCAGCCGACCCGCCAGATCGCGGTAGGCCGCGGCTTGCGCCGTGTCCATCGCGACTTCGCGGAACTCCTCGTCATACGGCGGCAGGACGTTGCCGCCGATGTCCTTGAGCTTGAGGAAGATCGTGAACGGCAGGATGCAACGAAGTACGCCCTTGGGGCCGAAGCCCGGGGCCTTGACCGTGCGCACCGATACCTTGGTGCCCTTGGCCGTCTTGTGCGCCGTGCCGGTGCTCTCGGAATAGATGTCCTTCAAGACCCCGTGATCGCGCATGAACGCCATCGCGGCCGAGGTCATGCTGCCGCTCGTGGTCGGGCGGTAGCCGTCTTCGATCATCCGCCCCGGAAGGGCTCGGAACAGCAGGTGAAAGAGATCATCACCATAGCCGCCCATCAGCGTGCCGGTCAGCAGCAAGGTCTTGCGAGCCTTCGCCGCCAGCACGCCCATGGCCTGGCCTTGGGCACTGCCACCGTTCTTGTACTCATGGGCCTCGTCGGCGACGAGCAGGTCGAACGTGCCTTGCGGAAGGTATCTCTTGATAAACTCGGACGGTTGGTAGCCGCCCTCACCGAAGCCAAACTCCATGCTGGCCATCGCACGTTCCATGCGCGTGGCCTGACGGTCGGAAAACACCAGCTCGCCGTTGCCGTCCATGAGGTTGATGAACTCATGCACGTTGTCCCCCAACATCGAGGCAAGGAAACCATCACCGAAGCGCTTCATGAGCTTCTGCGCGGTGATTTCCCCGATGGTCGGGATGCGCTTCAAGGCTTTGAGGACGGCCGAGGATTGGTCGCTGCCGGACAGGCTTCTCGGGCGGATCAGCGTCCACAGGGGCGCAGCGCAATGGCCACACTTCCTGCGGTACTCCTCGGCTTCGAGCGCGACCGGGTTGACCGGCTCGCCGTCGAGGTCGGTGATGACCGTGCCGCAGTCCGGGCACGCTGCCACGTCGCCGTGGCGGGTGCGCCGCGTGGTGAAGACGGGCTTCCAGTGGAAGCCCATCCGCATCCTCACGCGGCCCAGGACGAAGAACTCCTGACCCGTGGGCTGCACACCCAACTGCTCACGCAGCTTGATGAGCTTGACGAGCGTATCCGGCCCGTTGAGCACCCACACTTTGGCGCCCGCTACCGTCTCCTGGATCTCGCGCCGCCACTTGTAAACAAGGTGCGGTGGCGAAAGCACCAGGGTGCGGCGGTAGCCTTCGGCGTTGAGGACGGCGGCCGTGGCGATGCCGACGGTCGTCTTGCCGCAGCCCATCTCGCCGTTGACGATCGCGGCGCGTTCGCCACGGTCGATCAGCAGTTCGGCAGCAGCGTGGACGACTTCGGCCTGGGCCGGGAACAGCTTGCGCTTGAGGCTGGCGACGATGACTTGCCGGTGCGCCTGCGGTTGGCCGGTATAGACCGGCGGATTGGCGCTGTTGAGGGCGTCGAGCAGTTCGTCGCCGAACTCGCCGACGAAATCCTGAAGGCTCAGGGTCAGAGGGTTGGATTCCGCGTCGAGCAGTTCGCCCTGCACGGGCGTGGCTTCAGCGGTAGTGGTTTCGAGATCGAGGGACATGGTGATGCTCCAAAGAAAATGGGGCATGCACCACCCCCAACGGGGCAATGGCATGCCCCGGAGTGGGAAGAGAATCGGCGCGTGGCCGAAGGTTGAAGGTGCGGGCCTGGGTGGCCTGCGGGTGAACCGTGCTCAGTCCTCGGACGGCAACACGATGACGGTGGCGCTGCGCTGCGCGTCGGTAACGATGCGAATGGCCAGCCCTGGGTGGATCACGTAGTGCGACTCCAGCGAAGCACCTGATTGAAGCGCGGTGCTGTTGGCCTGCCATTGCTGGACGTTGACGTCTCCCCAGTCGCCACGGGTGTGGCGCCTGAAGTACGGGATCGGGTCGAGCCGACCTGCGCGGACCAGGTGGTCAACGGCTCTGCTGAAGATAAGCGCCCCGATGGGGAACGCCAGCCTCTGGCAGTAGGTTTCGATGCGATGTGATGCCATGGGCTCCTCCTTGAAAGGTTATTGAGCCACGACACCCCTGGCGGAGTGAAGTGGCTCCGTCAGGTGGATGGGATGACGAGGCGGTGCCTTCAGATCAGGTCGCGCTCTTCGGGAAGCTGGACCACCGTGGTCTGGTGGTCTTCGCTGGTCTTCACGATCAACACCAGTTCCGGCGTGATCCGGTACTGGGAGATCATCAGGTTGTCCTGATCGAGTGCGACATCGTTGGCCTGGCGGGTGGCCTCGTCGATCTCGCCCCAGTCGCCGCGCACGTGGCGCTGCACATAGGACAAGGGGTCGATGAGACCTCGGCGGGCCAGCCAATGCACCTTCTCGCTCAACTGCAACGAGGCCGGTGCGAACAAGGGTTGCTTGTGCGGCGCGGGCCGCTTGAACGGATTGGGGAACATGGTGTTTCTCCTTCGATGAAGTGCAGCGGGACGTCGGGCGTCCGGTGGATCAGCGGATGGTCAGCACCTCGCCCCGTGTCGGGGAGCCAGGCGTCATGTCCCATGCGCGGATGACGGGCACGAACTTGTCGGTGAGGATGCGGGTCTCGGCGATGGAGCCGTCTTCCCGTTCGGTGAATTCCCGCTGGAGCGTCTTGTCCTTGTGGGTGTCACCTTTGACGACGAGCACGCGCCCGGTCTTGGAGCGCACAACCCCCGAGATCGCGCCCGCGGCCAGAGCCAGGGCGAGATGCCAGTGGGACAAGGCCCGCGCCGGTGGACGCAGCGACTGCTGCGCGGCCCCCAGGTGCGTGTCCAGCGACGGCCAGAGGCCTTGCAGCCTGCCGACTTCATCGGCGAACTGCTCGGGCTCCATCGTCACGCGGAAGAAATACTCCGGCTCGGCCGGACTGGCGGGGACGATGTACGGCAGGAACGGCCAATCGCTCGGCAGTTCCTCGGGTTCGACTTCGCCAAGCCCAATCTGCAGCAGCAGATTGCGCACGGCCTTGCCCGAATCCGACGCCAGCTCGCGCTGGCGCACCCGGCGTCCGAAGATCACCACCTGCTTGAACTGCGTCTCCACCGCTCGGTAGATGCGCAGGTCCGTGTAGTGGCGTGTCAGCCAGCCGACCAGTTCCGCGTCGAGCACGTAGCCGGGGACGATGAAGACCAGAACGCCGCCGTATTGCAGCAACGACAGACTGCGCTGATAGAACAGCTTTTCGAGGCGGGCACGTCCCTGACCTTGGTAGCCGATGTTGCCGTTGACGTCCTTGGACAGGTCGCCATACGGCGGGTTGAGCCAGAGCAGCCCGAACGACTGCTTGGAGACCATCGTGTCCATCAGGTCCGCGTGCAGGCAGTGATCGACCAGGCCGCGGGCATGGCGTGCCCGCTCCGCGTCGAACTCGACGGCGAACGCCTTGGCCTGCTCGCGCCCGAGGGCATGGGCGGCTTCGGCGATCGCCACGCCTTCGCCGGCGCAGGGATCGAGGATGCACATCGGCCCGTCGCTGGGCATCAGTGCGTTGAGGGCTCTTTCGAGCGTGGGTTCGTCGGTCGGGTAGTAACCGTTCTTGGCGAAATTGCGGGCGAGCCGCGGGAACATGAGGGCCATGGAAGTCTCCTGGTTGGCGGGAAGGAATGGCGGAAGCACGCCAAGGCGTGCCTCCGAGGGTGGGTCAAGCCGCTACCGCTTCCGGCGTCCAGATCTTGGCCGGATAGGGATAGGCGGTGAGCACGTCACTGCGGATCAGGGAACCCAGCGCCAGGGTCAGCGCCGGCACGTCGATGGCGAGCCGATGGCCTTCCAGTGGCCCGAGGGCGAACGGAAGGCGGGCCAGCATCTCGCGGGTTTGCAGCAGTTCCAGCACGGTCTCGCGCCAGTGGTCGAGCAGCGGCAACGGGCAGGTGTCCCGCACCAGCATCCACAGGCGGTCAAGCCGGTGGGCGCTATCGCGTGGCAGCAATGCCAGCGCGCTGGCGTTGGCCTTGTCGGGCTTGACGCAGCGCCGGTCGAACAGCCACACGTTGGAGAGCGATCCGAACAGCGTTCGCCGGTAGGCGCGCGTGATGCGCTTTTCCAGTCGATCGACGTTGCCGATGAACACCGGGACGCTGCCGCCCTGGTTGGTGATGACGTGGAACTGGTCCAGTCCTTGCTCGTCGCGCCCGAGGGTCAGGCGAGCGAGGAACTGCTGGACGGCGGTGTCGCGTGCCCAGATGGACAGGAAGATCAGGTTGCCCTGGTCATCGCCGACGCAGGCGTCGGCCATCACGTCCGGGCATTCGTCGATGCGGTACAGCGTGGAAGAAGTGTTTGCGGGCATGGTGGTGTCCTCGGATGAACGGGAACAGCACCGCCCCCCTGGGGCAAGTACTGCCCCAGGGGGTGGGAGAAAGTCGCTCAGTCCGGCTCGAACTGCCGGGTGTGCGGATTGAAGTGAAGCGCCTCGTCCACCGCGGTGATCGGCGTGAAGCCGTCCAGGTAGATGTTGTTGAGGTACTGGTCGCGGTAGGTCAGTGCCTGCCGTGCCTGCTCCTCGGTGAGGCCGTTGTCGATGAAGTACCCCAGCATTTCCTCGTCGGAGGAAACTTCGTCGTTGGACAAACTGCCTTCAACGAGTTTCAACAGCGAGGCGGGGAGCGCAGCCAGGATCGGGTCCATGTCGGTTCCTCCTGGCTCCGGCCAACAGCGCCGCGGCGGGTGCCGTGGATGCCGTGGGGGTGCGCCGCCGCGCGTGGTAGGCGCGAACGCCTGCACGCCAGTCGGCGGACTGCTCCGGCGCCATGTCGAGGTAGCTCAACGGGCACGAGTAGTAGTACGGGTGCATGGACTCGTCCAGCGGCTTGTAGCCCCACTGGTTGCCGCTGCGTTCCAGCAGATCGCAACGGATGTAGCGCAGGGACTGGCCCGGTGCGAGATCACGATGCACGCCTTCGGCCCTGGCCGTCACTTCCGCGACGGACCAGAGGACGTTGCCGCGCAGCGCGTGGGCGATGACCTTGACGCTGGCGCGCTCGGTCACTTGCGGTGCGATCAGTTCCGCGATCAATTCAGACCGCGATTGGGGGGAGAAATACCAGCCCATGAGAGGCCTCCTGAAGAATGGAGCCGGAAGCCTCCCCGTGGGGGAGAACCCCCAGCGGGTGATGGAATGCCGCGTGTGCGACGAAGGAACCTATGCTTTGCCCTCAGTCCCAGTCGTCATCGTCGCGATCACAACCGGCCGGGCAGTAGCCGAACTCGATCCCATGCGAGCAGTAGCCATGCTCCGCATTCCAGTCCTGGGTTTCCTGCCGTTCGGCCGGTGTTGCGTAGTCCCATTCCTGTGCGATCTTCAGCGCCTGTGCGCGCTGTTCTTCCGGCAATCGACCGAGTTGCGCGTCGATCGCCGAACTGAAGCGTTCGACGTAGTAGTCGTGAGACAGTCCGCAACCCTTGGTGGCTTGTGCGGCTGCCGTCTCGCAGAGAGCCCGCCACGCGGGTTCATCCAGCGCGGAGCGGGGGATATCGCAAGCGATGGTGGACATGATGAAGACCTCCAGAAGATGGCCAGGGCCTCCCCCGCATGGGGAAGGAACCCCGGCGGGTGGATGAAGAACACCGCGCATGCGGCGTCTACGATCACGCAGGTTGCAGTTCGGCCTGGCGGCTCCACTCCTGCGTCTTGAAGTCCAGCGCGTAGCCCAGCTCGCCCAGGCGGGCGATCTGTGCACGCAAAGCGCGGCGGTCGATGGTCGAATCCAGTTTCACGGACTCGCCCAGCGGCCACAGCAGGCCGAAGAGCGCGGGGTCACCGTCTTGGGTGCTGCCGGGGGCAGCAGCCTCAGCAGGTGGCGGCGCATCCACGCCAAAGGGCGTGGTATCGACCATCGGGTCCGCGGACGCCTGCACGGGTGCGGGCTTGGCGGGCCTGGACGCTTTGGTCGGCTTGGCCGGCGTTGTCGCAGGCTGCGCCCCTTGCTCTTCATCGAGCGGATCGACGTCCTGGGTGGCGAAGCTGCGGGCTTCGTCGCGGCTGAGTTTGTCGATGCCGTTGAGCGTCATGCCGTCGAGGCTGGCACGGATCTCGAACCGCATGCCGCCGCCGACCGGATAGGACTTCGGGAAGATGTACCTGATGATGAATTCCCCGTCGTACTTGCCTTCGGGGTACTGCTCCAGCTCCGGGTCTTTGACCTCGAAAGTACCGAGGTGCGTGGCGAGGCGGCCAACCGTGAACGGGCCGTTCTTGCCGCGGATGGTACGCAGCGTGAGCTGGCCGGGGACGACGATGGGCGCAACCGATTTCTCGGAAGCCGATGGGGTTGCCATGATGGTTCTCCTGATGATGAATGACGGGCCGCCGACGGCACCCGGTGGATGAGAGGAAATGGCCTCGCCCGAGGTGGGCGAGGTCCGCGTGGCATCACGCCTTGAGCTGGCGCATGCCTTCGGCCAGCAGCCACAACGCCCGGTTCAGGCGCAGGTTCTGGTCGATGCCTTGCACCGGACGGGTGCGCTGATTGCGGCCGTTGGCCGTGCGTCCGTTCAGGCCCCCTTTGACGAGGTTCTCCTGGACGCGGTTGAAGACGGCCCACAAGTCGTTCTTGCGGTCGTCCCATCGCCGGGGTGCCAGCAGTTGGCTCTCCGTGACAGGCGTGGACTTGGCTGGATCGTCGTACTTGAGTGCGAGCGCGGAGTTTGCAAAGACCTCCGCTTCGCCCTCATCGAGGGTGATGGTGCGCATCGCATCGCGCGCGTTCTGCACGCGCTCGAAGCCTTCGAGGACTCCGTAGGCACCTTCGATCACCTGGCTGGCCACGTCGCCCTTGTGGGGAACGCGGATGTCGGCGGTGGTGTCACCGCAAACCAGGCCGTTGTGGCAGACGAACCGGAACATGCCGGCGAGCATCTGATAGCTGCTCGTGCCGTCGTGGCTGTTGAGCAGGATGATCTCGTTCGCCTCGTCGCCGTTGATCTGGCTCGCATGGCGAAGTCGGATGAGGTGCTTCGTATACTCGCGCCGGTCTTCGTTGCGCACGCGTGTCTGGCACACCATGAAGGGCTCGAAGCCCTCCTGGCGCAGCTTGGTCAGCACGGTCGAGGTCGGTATGTAGGCATACCGATCGGACCGGCTCCCATGCGGAGCGTCGGCGAAGATCGACGGAACGACGGCACGAATGCGGTCGTCCGAGAGTGGACGATCGGAGCGCAGGATCGGGGATTGCGGAGCAAAACGGGATGCCAGAGACATGGCTGATCTCCTTTGAGAAATGCGGTAACCGCGCGGCGGTGAGACCACGCGGAACTCGGGGGATGAAATGCGCAAGCGCGCGTCATGGGGACGCGGCGGATGCGGGAAGAGAAGCGACAAGGCCCCGTGAGGGGCCATGCCGTATCAGAACGAAGCAGCCAATGCCGGCTCCTGCTCCTCGACTTGCGCCTCGGGCTCGCGCTCGGCGGGCTCGGTGGCCGTGTCGATGGCGTCGTCGGCTTCGGACGCGGATGCGTCTTCGGCCGGCGGCGCCTCGGGTTGCGCCTGGCTCGTCGGATAGACCTGGGTGCCGTCGATCTTGATCAGACCGATGTGGACCAGCGTCGATTCCAGGCTTGCGGCCGGTTCCCCGGCGTGCTCGCCCTTGGTGCGGATGTACGGATCGATCTTCATGTCGTTCAGACGGAAGGCGATCAGCACCTTGCGGTCACCCTCGATGGCCTGAACGCACCGGCGAACCAGATGCTCGGCTTCCGGGGTGGCGACGATGGTGTCGAAGTACCGATACTCCGGTTCATCGACAGGCCCGGCCAGTGCTGCGACGGTGCAAGAGAGGAACGAGTCGCCAGCCTTTGGGGTGACGTCCTTCACACGATTGAGATAGCCGATGCCGCGGGTGATCAGCTCGTGCTGCTCGATCGAAGCCAGTTCGGCCCGGTCGATCAGTTCGGCCTTGAGCAGTCGCGCCTTGAGGGACGCGGCGGCCTGACCCTTCTGCTCACCCTTGTCGCGGATGTACGCATCGCCCCACAGGTCACCGAGGCGAAATCGCACCAGCGGGCGCTGCTTGGGATCGTCAACGCCGATGTAGCGCTGAACGAGCTTCTTGGCCTCGGCACCCGAGACCTTGACGTCGAAGTAGCGGTAGCTGGGGTCCCGGGCGGGGCCGACCAGCGCGGCGATGGTGCAAGCAAGGAAAGGCTGCGCACGGCGGCCGCCCCGGACGGGCACTTCACGGACACGCTGGACGTAGCCGATGCCCGAGGTGTGGAGGTCGAAATACGATTTCTCGTTGGACGTGGTGTTCATGGTGAATCTCCATTGGGATGAAGCGGAGACACACCGGCCCACGCATGCGGGGAAGGTGCGTAACCCCGCGGTGGGTTGATAAGGCGAAAGCATCCGCCACCAGAGGCTGGTGGCCGCTCGCGGATGGATGCGGTGCGAGCTGGCTCGGTCACGCAGTGGGAACTGCGCCGCAACCTCGAAGACCGATGGTTGCCTGGCATGTCGCTGACAACGTCAGCAGGCATGGGGTCAGCATGGCCGGGCCTCGCGCGCGCGGCAGCAATCAATCGGCATCCGGGTGCTTCCCTTTGTCCGCGCCGCCCGGCGCCTGCCACAGGCATTTGGGGCGGCGCAGGTGCTCGGGGTATCGGCGAGGGGGAGGCTGGGACGGCTCCAGGCGCCGCCGCCGCGCGCGCCAATCAGCCGCCAGCCGGCGGCGCGCGGGCTGGCGCCGCCTTCGTCGGGTAAGGTGTAGGTGATCAGGCGGATGTAGCCCAGCGACTTTGCCGCCTGCCAGGCCGCGCCGTATAGCTTGCTGCAGGCGTTGGGTGTGCTGTCGGTGCACAGCCGTGTGACTTCCCGCGTCCAGCCATCGTCCAGGTGCCGCGCGACCGGCCGGCCGACGATGGCCACGCCGCGGATCAGGTCGCTGTCGACCAGCGTGACGGCCAGGGCGAACTTCGCAGCCTGGACCGGACGGTGATGGTGTGCCAGCACGAAGACGTTGGCCGTGCGCAGCGACACCGGCAGCAGGTGCAGCCTCGGCGAGGTCGATGATGTGTTCATGCGGTCGTCTCCGGTGGCATGCCGGCGCTGTGGCCCGCGGGGCGTGCCTTGGCGGCTGGAGACGAACGCGCATGCGCGGCGATGGCCGCGGTGCGAACAAAAGAAAGCCCCCGGTGCGGGGGCTGCGAGGGCTGCGCGGCGGTTGCCGCTTCAGGCGGGAGGCACCACGGCCAAGGACAGGTGCGTGGCGGTGGCGGACAGCACGAGATCGTCCGCCGAGTGCAGGAGGCGCGTGAACAGGCCGTCCTTCGGGTCGAAATACTCCGCAAAATCGTCGCCACCCAGCTCGCGGCCGGCGAGGTGCCACCAGTCATCGAACGGGTCGGTGTCCGGGTTGCAGCCGACGGCGTAGGCGAGCAGTTGCTGGCGTCCATCCGGGCGACGCTCCCCACGCTCGGCGAGGAAGTACACGCCCTGGTCCTTGACCAGGACGATGCGGCACTGATTGGCGATGGCTTCGGTCAGCACGGGGCGCAGGTCGGCGCCTTTGAATCGCAGTGACATGGATGAAATCTCCTGTGTTAAAAAAAGAGAAAGGCCCTCCACCCGATGGGATGAAGGGCCTGTAGGTCACGCGGCCGGAATGGCTGGAACGCCGTGGCGGGTGCCTCGGGTCAGCCGAGGGGCGTCATGCCGGGACGGCTTGGCGCTTACGGGCCGCCTTCGCGTCGAGGATGCTCACGTCGATCTGGCGCCAGCGCCCGTCGTCGATGAGCCGCTCCAGCACTTCGCCGAGCATGTCGAAATACACCTCGTCGTGCCGATCGACCAGTTCGACCGATTCACCGTTCTGACGGTGCAGTTCCACCACGTAGGTGTCTCCGCCGCGGTCGTAGAGGATCGTCACCCGGCCCTCGAACTTCGCGGTCGAGACCGTGAAGCTGATCGCCGGCGGGGTCTCGATGATCTTGGAGGGCGTGGGATCGACCCAGGTGAAGTCGCGGGCACCGGCATCCACCAGCATGTGGGTGATGCGCCGGAAGCGATCGGGGGCCGGCATCTCTTCCAACTGCTCGATGAGCTGGCCCAACTCCATGCACTGCGGCGTGGGAATGGGCAGCTTGGCCGGCGCCGAGCCGAGGATGTGCCTCGTGATGGTGTACGGCGTGCCGTCCGAAGTCTTCTCGGTGATGACCTCCGGCGTGTCCGCGCGCAGTCCGTCGAAGCGACGACGGGCATAGGGTTGGACATGCACCTTGGCGCCTTCGGCAGGAACCGTGGTCACCAGGCTGGGATCGAGCACCGCGAACTCGGAAGGCTTGAGCTTGACGACGATGGCATCGTCGGTCGCAGCGACCACCTTGCCGTCGAAGGGTTGGGGGTCGATGGCAAAGCCCAGCGTTGAGGACAGCGGCTGATCATCGAACACGCGGTACTTGAACGATCGCACGTTACGGGGCACATGGCCTGCGACCAGCGAAGGCATCATGGATTTGATGAGGGAACGGTCCATGGGGAAACTCCTTGAGAAATAACAAGGGATTCCCCGCCCGCAAGGGAGAGGTCCCTTGTGGGTGGCGTGGATGGACGCGGTAGGTCCGTAGGAAGAAACGACCAGCACGGTTTCCCGTGCTTGCAGCCTCGAAGGTCTCGACTGCCTGGGCATGTGTCGGCAGCGCCGACGGACATGGGGTAAGCATGGCCCCGGGGTGGTCGGCCTGCCCGCAGGAAACGGCACCGCAACATGCCCGCATTCCTGTGCTGCGTACAAGAAAAAGCCCCTCGAAAGGGGCCGGAGGGGTCAGGCTTGGTACACGAAGTAGTGCTCGCGCTGACGCGGAAAGAACACGTGCTTCCACGTGTCCCCGCTTGTGTTGCCACCGTCGAAGATGACCATTTCGTAGTCGTCCACGTCGGTGTCCATCAGGTCGGCGCTGGCGATATGGCGCATGTGCAGCATGCCGCTCATGCGCTCGACTACCAGGATCTGGCCGATGGCATCGTCCTGGCTCATGGCATTGAAGCAGGCTCCAAGCTGGTGCTCGAAGTCCGATACGGGCGAGATGAGATCGGGGAACATGGGATCGCTCCTATGAAAGTGAACCGGCCCGGCTCCCTGGCGGGAGACGGGCCGGCATGCGGTGAGGAAAAGGTAGGCTGGGGATGTGTCTGGCAGTTATTCGCCGGCCAACGGCAGGCCCGGCAACACGGGTGCGTCGGCATCGAGAATGAGGATGCGCACATCGGCCTGGCCGGCCAGTGCAAGGATCTGTGCCAGGTCGTCCGGCATGCCCTTGCTGCAGTGCTCCTGCCGAAGCTGCTCGGCGGAGATCTCCTCGACGTCCTGCAGGTGCTGGCCCGTCCAGGGCGTGGAAATCAGCTTGACGCCGATCGCCGGGCTGTAGGGAACCCGGAACGCAATGAACAAAAAGGCTTCCGGCGTCGCGAGGTCAGCCAGGTTGGCCAGGTACTGGCCGGTTTCGTGGCTGATGTGCGCGCTGCTGATTTCCCAGCACCGGCTGTAGTAGCCGGTCTCGAAGCTCAACCGCTGCACGACTTCCCGTGCGGCCTCGGCCGAATAAGTGTCGCCAATGTGGACGGGGCGGCCGTCGAAGTCGTCGCCGTGGATCGCGTACACCACGGCACCCACCACGCCGTAGGCGCCTTCACCGGCATCGCGTTCGGCCAGCACCTCGGCACTCACGGAGTCTGGGCCATTGCTGACTACGGCGAAATCGCTGGTGACGATGCAGGATGCTGAAACCAGCTCCTCATCGGAGAGGTGTTCTTGGCTCTGGTGGATGTTTCGCCAGACATGCGGGCTTCCGTCCTCGTGGCTGATGGACAGCGTGCGGACGATTTTCAGATTCCAGTAGCCGCGTAGAAAGGGATTGGGATTCTGGGACATGGGATTTCTCCAACAGAATAATGATGGAGCCAATCCCCGCCACCGGGAATTGACCCCGGTGGGTGGAAAGAAAGGAAACAGCGTCAGGTGACGCTGATCGTTGGCGTTTGGGCCAATCGCTCGGCGACGCGTCGGCGCAAATTCATGCGGAATGGCTCGTCGCTGACGCCCGCCAGCAGATTGATGGTCTCCAGCGCAATCAGGGCCGAGGCCTCTTCGATGTCGGCGGCCACAATGGCCTTGCGCAGTTGGTCGCCGAGCTGGAGGGCCTGCGAGGAGGAACTGATGACGCGGACCTCGCGGCTCAGGTAGCAGCCGTTGCCGCCGAACTCGAACAGCCGCGGCTTGCTGCAATACCAGCATCCCTCGAACTGGATGGCGGTCAGGTGGTGGCCGTCATCGAATCGGGTGGCGATCAGAAACAATGCGTCGAGATCGGCGGTGTCCTCGAACGAATGACGCTCGATCAAGTTCCCCAGCTCTTCGTCCTCATCGGCACCGAAGTGCACGGCGAGCAGTTCGAGCAGCGGCGGGATCGAAAGCCCTTCGTCGTCCGGCATCGGAATGCCGAGTTGCGTGGCCAGGTCTTCCAGGCCATCGAGCACGTCCGGCCATTGCGGATTGGTGGTCTCGGCGATCTGGGCGATGTAGGCCTGCCCGTTGCCGGGATGGCTCTCGTCCAGCGCGAAGGCGCCGAACAGCGCCTGGATGACGGGCGTCACACGGTCGAGCACGAGAACGCCGGTGGCTTCGTAGTAATTGTTGGCCATGAAGGCTCCTTTCGATGAATGAACGGAGCCAGCCCTTGCGGACGATGGCATCCGCAGGGGAACCGCCTGATGCCGGATGGCACTGGGCGGGGAGAAACGCGAGGGACATGGCCTCGGGCGAGGCGCATGTCCCTCATGGGGTCGCGTGAACGCAGTGATGAAGGTGTGCCGGGGACCGGCTCACCAACCGCTGTAGTTCAGCAGCAGGTCGGCGATCACCTGGCGACGAGGCAGATCGAGGCCGTCGAAGTCCGACAACCCGTTGAAGTGGCAGCGCTTGAGCATGGCACCGCCCTCGCGCGCGTTGTAGAAGCTGACCATCGCGGACAGGAACATGCGTTCCCCGCTGCTCAGGACGCCGAGGGCGTCGTTGAGGCGCAGCATGTCGGGGCGCAGATCCCACTTGCTCTTGGCCTGGTTCAGACCTTCACGGGTGCCATCGCCAAACCATTGCGGGCCGGCGATCTCGACACCACGCTTCCATGCCTCGAAAAAGGCTTGGGGCGCGGCGCTGAAATGCCGTTCTTCCCGAACGATCTGATCGACGACTTCCTGCGGCAGTAGCTGGTTCATGACGTGATTCCTCCAGTTGGATCAGGGAACGGCGAGCTGGGACCAGCCGCCTCTTTCGAGGGCACGTTGAGCCGCGGCATGGCTGCGGAAGTACTCACGAGATTCCCGCGAAACGGGACCTTCGGTATCGCGCGTGCCGATGTAGTGGCCGGCGGCGCTGTGCAGGACTTCGAGCGGCAGGAACTTGCCGCAGTAGGTCAAGGCCAATTGACCGAATCGGCCGAAAGAGGCTTGCTGGGACATGGATGGGCTCCTTGGAAAAGCGGGGCCCTGTCCCTCACGGGATGGCAGCTCCCGCACGCGGTTGAAAAAAAGCATCAGCGTCTTGGCGACGTGCGTCCGCGCAATGGATGCGATGCGGACTGGTGGGTTGCGCGGGGAGAACCCCGCGGCAGCCTGAAACCCTGGCTGCTGGCATGTGCTGACGAATCAGCGAGCATGCGGGCAGCTTCGTGGGGGGGGCGCGCCACGTCAGTTGGAAATCGGCATCTGGTCCAGCCCCGATTGATGTACGCAGAGACAAAGAAAAGCCCCGCAGCAAGTGCGGGGCGGTCATGACGGTGCGGTGAGGCTGGATCAGCGGGGCTTGTCGCCCAGGACATGCTGCTTCCAGATGGCGAATGCCTCGTCCGCTGGCAGCTCGGCCAGGATGACGATGGGCTGGTCCTGTCGGCTGCGCAGCTTTGCGAAATACGCTGCGCGGTCGGCAATGGCCTTGAGCTTGATGCCCTTGAGGAACAGCAGCCTGCCGTCCTTGATGAACAGCACCTTGTTGCCGATGTCGCGGTTGAACGCGGTGCGCAGCTTGCGCTCCGCGTGCATGGCATCGGCCAATTGGTCCACTAGGAAGTCGAGCGTCATGTCGATGAGAAGCGGCTCGTCGTCTTCGCGTTCGACGTCGAGCGATGCCGGCGGCAGGCTCTTGGCGAATTCCTCGGCCTGGGCCAGCAGCGCGGCCTGGCCTTGCAACGCGCGCACGAACGTCGAGCCGCCGTGTCCGTCGTTGCGGGCTTCGGCGATGGGCCTGCCGTCGAACATGACGGTGGCGGTGAAGCACAGCGTTTCCTCGCTCGCGAAATCCGCGACCTTGAGGTTCTTGAGGGTGATGCGGTCTTGTCGGGTGATGGTGTCCATGGGAAGTCCTGATATCGACCGGGTTGACGACACGCCCCTGACGGGACGCGGCATACATCCCGTGGGTTGGAGGAAGGTGGCATCGATGCCCGGTGGGCAGCGTTCGCCGGAGAGATGCCGGGGCGAACTGGCGGGTGGCGTGGGCGGAACCCACGGCAGTCTGGACACCCTGGCTGCTGGCTGTTGCCGATGCGTCGGCAATGCAGGAGGGAGGATCGCGCGACCCGCCGGCCGCGTCTTGCATCAATCCGAAGCGATCGATCCCGTCTTGTGCAGGTACTGCACCAGCCGGCGTCCCCAGCCACGCGACGCACAGCACGGCCATGGAATTGCCGATCGCCTTGCAGTTCGGTGCATCGGCGGTGCGTAGTGAGGCGGATTGCAATGTTGGCGGTCATGTGGGTCTCCCGTTCGTGTGGCGCAGGGCCATCGCCCTGGCCGGGGCGTTGAAAGGCAGGAGAAAGGCGCCGAAGGCCCCAGGGGCCTTCGGCTCGGGAGGAAAGAAGAACCACCCGTGGGCTGATTGGCAGGCCCGGTCGTCGCTAGAACCGTCTGCTCATCCAGCAATCACACCCGGCCCATGTCGTGGCTGGGGCCGGCATCGTCTGGCGCACATCCGCGCACAAAGGGAGCCCGTTTTTGCGCCGGCGGGCACCGGCACCGAATACCGCTGACCGCGAAGGGTCTCCGGATGGCTCGCACAGGCAAGCCATCGGGGGACCCTTCGCAGCGGCGGAAGGAATGCAGACGAGGAGAACGCGCGGGGTGCGGTTCGCGGAGAAGCCACCTTCAGGTCCCGCGGCCGGGGCCGGCCGGACGGGACGCGCACACGGAGCAAGAAGGCGTTGCGCGCTGGGGCGTCCCGCAGGGCATGCGGGACACGGGCCACGCCGCCGATGGCGGGCATGGCTCACGGGGAACGGGGGCGGTCAGGCGCCTTTGCGGCCACCGCCACTGGTACGGCGTGGACGCGAGGCACCACGCCTGGACGTGCCGGTTGCCACCGGCAGCGTGCCTTTGCAGTCGGGGTAGCGACTGCACGACCAGAACGGGCCGCTCTTGCCGGTTCGCTGGCGCGTGGGTGCGCCGCACTGCGGACAAGCCGGTCCTTGGGGAACCTTGATGGACAGGGACGTGCTGCCGTATTGCGCGATCAACTGCGAAATCCAGGCGGCCTGCTTGCCGATGAACACATCCAGGGTGAGTTGTCCGCCCTCGATCATGTCCAGCGCCTGTTCCCAGACGGCGGTGGTGCCGGGGTCGGCAATCGCCGCGGGCACGGCGTCGATCAGCGTGAACGCCGCATCCGATGCGCGGATGGAGCGCCCCTTCTTCACGATATAGCCGCGGGCGATCAGCCCGCTGATGATGTTGGCCCGCGTCGCCTCGGTGCCGATGCCCGTCGTGTCCTTGAGCTTCTGCTTCAGGCGCGGGTCGGTCACGAAACGCGCAACGCCCTTCATCGCCTTGACCAGTTCGCCCTGGGTATAGGGCTTGGGCGGCATCGTCTTGAGGGCCTTGATGTCGGCCCCGGCGACCTGGCATGCCATCCCGTCACGCAGCGCAGGCAGCACCTGGGTGCGCACGGGGGCGTCGCCATCCTCATCGGCGCTGCCTTCACGTTCGGACTCGGCCAGCACCAGGCGCCAGCCGCGGGCGACGACCTGCTTGCCCGTAGCCACCAGCTTCTGCTGGCCGCAGGAGAGATCCGCCACGGTGCGGTCGAACTCGTGGTGCGGGAGGAACTGGGCCAGGTAATGTGCCCGGATCAGCCGGTACAACGCCCGTTCCTTCTCGCTCATGGCGGAGAGATTCGCGGGTTCGAGCGTCGGGATGATGCCGTGGTGCGCCGTCACCTTGCCGTCGTTCCAGGCGCGCGAGCGCTGGGTGCGGTCGAGCTGGCCCATGATCTGGGCCAGCGTGGGATCGGTCTTGAGCAGGCTGTCCAGGACCGTGGGCACTTCGGCGAACATGCTTTCGGGCAGGTAGCCCGAATCCGAGCGCGGGTACGTCGTGGCCTTGTGCGTCTCGTACAGGGCCTGGGCGATCTCCAAGGTTTCCTGCACGTCCAGCCCAAGCTGCTTGGAACAGACTTCCTGCAAGGTGCCCAGGTCGAACAGCAGCGGCGGGCCTTCGCGCACGCGCTCGGTCTCGACCGACACCACCTGGGCACTGCCCGCGGCGCGGATCTGCTGCGCGGCCTGCTGTGCGACGGGCTGCCGCAGGCAGCGGCCGGCGTCGTCGGTGCTGGCATCGGGTGCCACCCACTGCGCGGTGAACGTCTGACCGCCTGCGGACAGCGACACGTCGATGGCCCAGTACGGCACGGACACGAAGGCCGCGATCTCTCGGTCGCGGTCCACCACGAGTTTGAGCGTCGGGGTCTGTACACGCCCGACCGACAGCACGCCATCGTAGCCGGCCTGCCGCCCGAGCACGGTGAACAGCCGGCTGAGGTTCATGCCCACGAGCCAGTCGGCGCGCGAGCGCGCCAGCGCCGAGTAATACATCGGCAGCGTCTCGGCCGAGGGCCGCAGCTTGGCGAGCGCGGTGCGGATGGACGCATCGTTGAGCGCCGACAGCCACAGGCGTTCGATGGGACCGCGGTAGCCGCACAGGTCGATGATCTCGCGTGCGATCAGTTCGCCTTCGCGGTCGGCGTCAGTGGCGATGACAAGCTGGGTCGCCTTCGCCAGAAGCGCTTTGACGACCTTGAATTGCGTGGCGGTCTTCGGCTTGACCTCGACCCGCCACTGCTGGGGAATGATGGGCAGCTGTTCCAGCGACCAGCGCTTGAGCGCCGCGTCATAGACCTCGGGTGCTGCCGCTTCGACGAGATGGCCGATGCACCAGGTGACCGTGACACCGGAGCCGTTGAGGCAGCCTTCACCGCGCTGCGTGGCGCCGAGAATCCGGCCGATGTCTTTGCCCTGGGAGGGCTTCTCGCACAGAAACAGCCGCATGTCCGTCCATCCGCTTCCCGTTGTTCATGGAGTTGCTGGGATCGAGGATGCCGAGCGCCTGTTGGGGCAGCAGCAAACAAGCTGCATGCGGCAGCGACCGCTTTCACGCCGATGGAACGGCTTGGGCGGGATGGCGTGCGGCCGGCGGTGTGCGAGCCGGGAGCCGCGATGTTCGGGAGCGCGCGGAAGCCGGTGGACGCTGATGGAGCTATCCCCTGGGGATAGCTCGCGAGGACATGGGGGGCGGCAACGTACTGCGGCCGCCCCCACGCCGGATCACTTCCTGCGCTTGGGCTCCTTCGACGCTGCCGGTTCCTGGGCGGCCTGGGGCTTGGGCTGCGCGTCCTGTGCGGTCTCCTGCGATTTGGGGCTCAGAACGACGGACTCGATGCGGAACGGCAGGATGCCGACGCTGCGCGCGTTGATCTGCCAGGTCTCGCGCGGCTGATCCTCGTTGTCGGTCCAGGGTTCGCGCTCCATGCGGCCGACGACCAGCACGCGCATGCCCTTCTGGTAAAGGTCCTTCCAGTGTGCGGCGTCGCGGTGCCAGATTTCCACCGGCGCCCAGAAGCCGCCGCGGTCCTCGAAGTCACCGCCCTTGGTGGGAACGGGGTTGTCGAAATACACGTTCAGCCGCAACAAGCGCCGCGGTTCGTCGTTGCCGTTGGGGAACTCCCGGTACTCGGGGGGCGAGCCGATGTTGCCTTCGCCCGAAAAATGCGTGCTCATGGTGCAATCTCCTTGGTGGTTGAAATACCCGTGCCATGTCGGCGTCGGGCGCGTGCTGGGGTGCCCGACGCGATCACCGATCGCGCACTCCGGGGGGTATGGACGCGAGCCGGCGCAGGTAGGCGTCTTCCGCCTCGGCGGCCTTGCTGGCGCACTCCTGGGCCTGCCTACCCAGGGTGTGCAACAGGCTGATCTGCATGTTCAGCGTGATGCGCTGCAGCTCGATCGCGTGCAGGTCGGCCAGCAGGTTGACCGGCGTGCTGGTGCTCGCCATCAGCTCCTGCCACAGGGCCACGCCCATGGCCGAGCGGTCGTTCCTGCGCCAGCGCAGGAACGTCGTTCCCGCGCCAGTGGTCTGCTGGGCCAGTTCCACGGGCAGCAGATGGAAGGGATGCCCACCGGCCTGTTGCAGCACTTGTCGCTGCGCCAGGCCGATCAACTCGTCGCGCATGGCGAAGCACTGGCTGGCCCAGGCCTCCAAGTCCCCTTTACCTTTAAAAGGCTTTAAAAGGCCTTTTAGAGAGGCCGCGTGTTCCAGGCGCATGAAGGCTCCCTGTTGCAGGCCCCGGAAGTAGCGGGTCGGCTGGTTCAGATCGCTCATGCGGATTCGTCCTCGCCGGCAGTGGCTGCGCCTTCGGACGGGTCGGCAGCAGCGGCCGCATCACCATCGACGCTGGTAGCGGCTGCGGCAGGATTCTCACCGCGCTGTTGCAGACCACGGCGCACCATGGGTGGCGCAAACGTCGAGCGGCGCGTGCCTTCGAGGACGTCCTGCGGCAACTCGCCGAACTTCTCCAGCGCGACCCGCGCTGCGGCATTCTTCGCCGCGAAATCGTCGCGGGTGCAGCCCGAGTAGCGGTACTGCTGGGCCAGCGAGAACAGGCTGCGCAGCGCGTGCGCGCCCTCGTTGAGCCAGCGCTCCAAAGTGCTGCGGTCGATCAGCGCGGTGTGGTGGGCGAGGATCAGCTTGCGCGCGATGTCGTCGTAGTCGGCCAGGAGATAGACGGCGGCAAAGCCCAACTGCGCATTGACGAACAGCGGCAGCTTGACGGGCTGCACGTTGAGGTTCTCGCCCAGGCTCAATGCCGCAGGCACGCCCGCCAGTGCCTGGTCCACTTGTTTGCGCAAGGTCTGCAGCGTGGTCCTGGTCTGGTCGAGCTTGTCCTCGATGCGCAGCATCCACCAGTCGCTGTAGGGGTCGTCCTGCTCCGAGCCGCGCTTCATCTTATTCATCACCGCGATGTAGCCGTTCAGGCCGACGATGCCGGGTCGCCCTTCGGCGGCGGCGCGGCCGTGCCAGATGCGGGAAGCGTGATGCGTGTGCAGCGTCAGCGACATCGCGCTGCGCAGGGAGCCGAGGTTGAGTTGCAATGGTTCGTTGCTGGTTGCCATGGTGAGCGCTCGCAGTTGGACAGGGAGCCGCCAGCATCCGCATGCAGCGGAAGGCAGTCAGTCAACAAACCGAAATGAGCCGGCCCCCGGTTCTATGCGCGCTGGCGGCGCAGCGCGCAACGGTCCCTTGGAGGCCGGAGCATTCACGTTGGCGCTCCGTGCCTCGGTCGTTGACGGTATGCGTACTGCACCGCACGTCGCGCTGCCGTTCGACACGATCCTTCGCCGCGCAGCCGTCCCCAGGGGACCGTTCCGTTGAGCGCCATGGAGGTCTGCTTCATGGTCTTGCAGGCGCTCTACTCAGGTTTTGCGCAGCATGTCGCGCCGTCGTCCGGCGTTTCACCACACAGCCGTCCCCTGGGGACCGTTTCTGCCGACCGCCAAGGAGGTCTGCTTCATGGCCTTGCCAGGCCCTGCGCTCAGGATTTGCGCAGCAGATCGCGCAGGCGCTCGATGTGCTGCCGGGCCACCGCGGGCGGCACGACGTTGCGCGGCGGCTCGGGCGGTGGCGCTCGCGCCGCCGATGGTGTTGGCGCTGCCGGGCTGGTCTGCTTGGCCCACGCATTGAACTCGCCGCGCATGGCGCGCTGGATGATGCCGAACAGGTACCCGGCGGGGTTGCGGATGCCATGCTTGCCGCACCGTGCGGCCCACTCGTCCAGCACAGCCTGCCGCAGGGCAGCGTCCACTTGCTGCAACGCCATCCTGGCGCCGGCTTGCTGTTCCGCCTTCAGTTCCGCGAAACGCTTGGGCCATTGCAGGTCGCCCAGCGCGCGCGCCTGCGCGGTAGTACGTACTTCATCAATACGACTACTACGTACTGTACGGTCCTGCTTCGGATTCCGAAGAGCGCCGTCTGGCGCGGGTTTCGGCCCTGCTTCGGATTCCGAAGAAGGGCGTTCGCCATTCCGAAGAAGGCTGGCGGGCCCTTCTTCGGAATCGTGGATCGCATCCTCCTGTGGATAACTTGCGGTGGCGGTGATGCCCTGGTCGGCCAGGCGCTCGGCGAGCACTTGCAGCCGCGACGGCAAGGTGCGTCCGGACAACATCGGGTCGTCCGCGATCTCCTGGAGGGTGTTGAGTCCCACCACCTGGACGGCCTTGGCGGAATGCCCCAGCGACTGGCTGACCAGGGCCAGGTAGTCGGCGTCGAGCTGCATGGCCTCGAACAGTGTCAGGGGTTCGTCGTGCAGGACGTAGAGGTTTCCGAGGATGCGGCCGGTCTTGGGGTCGCGCCGTCGTCGCACGAGGCTCAGCCAGCGCGTCAGGCGCAGCAGCGTCAGCGCCCGCGCGACGGTCTCGTGGGAGGCTTGTCCCGCGCAGGGCATGGACGCCAGCCATGGGCGCAACTGCTCATAGGTCGGGAACGTCGTGACGCCGTCGTCGTTGAGCATCAGCCGGAACACCTGCCAGGCGTTGCGCTCCAGCGGTGTCAGGCGGCGGTCGACGAACAGCCGCCGCGGCACGCTCTCGTGCCGATTGCCACTGAATAGGAAGGCGTCGCCGGACGCCGCAGGCGTGGGCACTGCCATGGGCGCTGGCGCGCGGGGATTTGGATTGGGCGTGAGGTCCTTCAGCGCAGCGTCGAACAGGTCGGCGAGTGCGATGGGGCCTTGACGCGGGGCTCGTGGGGCGGTGTCGTCCACGGCCATGGCCTAGTCCAATCCCTGATCGACCCAGTTCCTGATCGCGGCCCAGACCACCGAGAGCGGCAGTGACATGCCCTCGGCCAGGTCCATGGCCGCATCGAGAATCGAGGTCTCATCCTCCAGATCGACGTTCCTGCTGCTGGTCACGGCTTTCCATTGCCGCCAAAGTTCGGTGTCCTGGGTCTCGTCCAGGACGGGGTGGCGCCCCTTGCGCTTGGGCAGGCCGAGGATCTCCCGCCGCAGGGCGACTTCCTGATGGGTCAGGCCATAGAAGCGGCTGACCATCTCCGTGCTGGCCCCCAGCCGCAGCATGCGATCGACCGTGGCGATTTCCTTCTCCACGTCCTGTGCCTGGTTGAGCAGGCGCTGCAGCACTTCGCGGTTGACCGTGACCGAGCACCACGAGACGCTGGCGTTGGCCAGCACGCTGATCAGCGCGGGGTGCTTGAGCGCATCCAGCTCGGCCTCGCCGAAGCCCATGGCCTTGCAGCGGCGCAGTTGGCCGTTGCGAAGGTCATACAGCGCCTGGGCAATCACGGCCTGGTTGAGCGGATGCGATGTGGACATGCGGCCTCCCTCGCTCACGTCCCGGGCGCCGTGGTGCCGGCTTCCAGGTCCAGCAGACGCCGGGCCAGGCGGAGCAGCCGAAATAGCTTGACCAACGCCGTGTCGCTCAAGCGCCTTGTGCAGTCGCCGTGGTGTTGACCCTGGCCGTGCAGCAGTGCTGGCAAGTCGGCGGCGAGCTGCGCGCCATCCACGCCCGCTTCAGCAGTGGGCTGACCCGTCAGAGTGATGAGCAGCGCCAGCACCGCCCGGCCGAGCGGCGATGGTGCATGGGCGGGCGCGCAGCAAACGAAGCCGATGCCATCGGAGCGATCCTCGATGCACTCGTCCAGGGCTGCCTCCCCGGCGATCTCGCGCGCGAACTGCGCGATGTGGATGCGCAGCCGATCGGGCGTGTCCAGGCCGGCGTCGATGTACCAGACGTCGGAGATCGGATAGAGCCCGCCGGCTTGCACCGGGATGGACTGCAGCACGCTCGCCGAGAAGTCGGGCGGCAGCGCATCGCCCAACTGGTCGGCAACCATGCGCTGGATCGACTGCAGCCGTTCGGTCGTCGGTGCCGGCGAGACGATGTGCTCGAGAAGCAGATCGCCTGGTGCGGCCGCGGGGCTTTCCGTTGTCGTCTCTCGGGCCGTATCCTCGCGCAAGGTGGGCTCGGACGCCGGAGGGCTGGCGGGTGGAGGACTGGCCGCCGCTGCAGGCTTGGCGATGGACGATGCTACGCCCGGGGGAGGCGGCGTGCCGGCGGTGGGCGAAGGCAACGCCGGCGGCGCCGCAGGTGGCGTCGGGTCACTGACCAGCGCCCGGTGGCGGCTTTCCGATTCGGTCAGGTCCAGCGCCAACACGTCGTAGCCGATGCCCAGCAGCTCGGACATCTGGCCGATCAGCTCGTCCTGCACGCGCTGCGTCGCGAACTCGTCGCCCTGCGTGTCGAACTGCGCCAGCACCTCCTGAAAGAAGCTGTCGAAGTCCAGCGGCAGCGTGCGGTCCTTGGCATAGTGCTCCCAGGTGCGCTTGCAGGCCGTCCGCATGACCGACAGCCGCTCGACCTGGTGGCGCCCCAGGCCGCCATAGAGCACAGTGGGAATGGCGGGCAGCAGGTAGCGCACCGCGTCGGCCATGCGGGTGATGTGCGACCGCTGGACGGGGAACCCATCGGCCGCCAGGCGGCGGGCCAGTTCCGACTGGCTCAGGGCGGCGCTACTCTCCTGCTCGTAGAACTCGCGTGCTTTCTCGACGCCGAGCGCGCGCTCGATGAACGTGAGGCCACCGCGCAGTTCGTTCTCGGCAAGATGCCCGGTCAGCGCGACGATTTCACCGCGCTCCGGCCATGGCCGAAACAGGCACGATATGCGGAAGAAGCGTTCGTCCTTGGTCTCCGACCAGAGTTCGCGCAGG
>NZ_CALAYQ010000151.1:0-20144 GCF_937894855.1 uncultured Zoogloea sp. | reverse complement strand
GCAAGATCATGACCACCGGCAAGCTCGGCGAGGTCATGCAGGAGTCCATCCAGGCGGCCCTGTCGGTGGTGCGTCGGCGTTCCAAGTCGCTGGGCATCCAGGAGGATTTCTACCAGAAGTCCGACATCCACATTCACTTGCCGGAAGGCGCGATTCCCAAGGACGGTCCGTCCGCCGGCATCGCGATCTGCACCGGTCTGGTGTCGGTGCTCACTGGCATCCCGGTGCGCTGCGACGTGGCGATGACGGGCGAGATCACCCTGCGTGGTGAAGTCCTGCCGATCGGTGGCCTGAAGGAAAAGCTGCTGGCGGCGGTGCGTGGCGGTATCACCCGCGCGTTGATTCCCCAGGAGAACGTCAAGGATCTCACCGAGATCCCCGACAACGTGAAGAACGAGCTGGAGATCATCCCGGTCAAGTGGATCGACCAGGTGCTCGAGCACGCGCTGGAGCGCATGCCCGAGGCGCTGCCGGAAGTCCCCGCGGCGGATGTCGCCGTCGCCAAGCCGGCCGAGCCGACTGAAAACGGTGAGGTCGTGAAGCACTGACCTGCGTTGTATTGCTGCAGAAAGAGGCCGGCTGAGATGCCGGCCTCTTTTTTTGTGCGGTTGCCCGGGAATCGGTGTGATTCCTGTCGGGGGAATCGAACCGGTGACGCGGAGTGCGCCCCAAAAAGAACAAGGCCCTCACGAGGAGGGCCTTGCCGGGTCTGGTCCCCCCGACAGGAATCGAACCTGTATCTGGCGCTTAGGAGGCGCCCGTTCTATCCATTGAACTACGGAGAGAGGAGGGCGGCATTCTATCCCGGCAGCGCCGGAAAATGCCACGTCTTCATGCTTTCCGCGGTGTCGGGGTGAGGCCGGATCAGGACGAGCTGACGTCCATCTGGGATTGCAGGTAGTTCTGGATGCCGACTTTCTCGACCAGCTCAAGCTGGGTTTCGAGATAGTCGATGTGCTCTTCGGTGTCGTCGAGGATGTGCTGGAAGATGTCGCGGCTCACGTAGTCGCGGACGGATTCACAGTAAGCGATCGCGTCCTTGAGGTGGGCGTGGCCGCCTTGCTCCAGCTTCAGATCGCCCTGGAGACATTCCGGGACGTTCTCGCCGATCAGCAGCTTGTCGAGGTTCTGCAGGTTGGGGAGGCCTTCGAGGAACAGCACGCGCTCGATCAGCATGTCGGCGTGCTTCATCTCTTCGATGGATTCTTCGTATTCGTGCTTGCCCAGCTTGCCGAGGCCCCAGTTCTTGTACATGCGCGCATGCAGGAAGTACTGGTTGATGGCGGTCAGCTCGATGGTGAGTTGCTTGTTGAGATGCTGGATGACCTTCTTGTCGCCTTTCATGCTGCCTCCTGGATCAATGGAAATGTACGGATGCCGTGCGGAAGGAGCTGGGGCGGGTGCTGCTTGTCGAGGGCCTCGTGCAGGCACTGCTTGGCGCACCGGGCACACCGCCCGCATTCCTCAGTGACGCCCAACTCTACCCGAAGATCACGGAGTCGGCGAGCGCCGCCGGCGACGGCGGACTCGATCTGTTTTTCGGTGATTGCACGACAAACACAAACGTACATTGTCCTGTTTCCTCCAGCGCTTCTGGACAGCGAGGCGTTCAGTGGATCGGATAGAGCTGCAGCACCAGTTCGATCGCCGCATACCCGCCGGCCAGTCCGATCGCCAGCAGTAGCGCGACGCTCGGGGTAGAGAGCCGCGGCGCGGCGGTGGAGACCGGAAGCACGGGATGGCGGTGATGAGTGGTGAGCATCATTTTGTGAGAATCAGTTTGCCGGCACGTGTCGTACGCAACGCATAAATCATGCCTTCGTGTTCGATGAAGATGCAGCTTCGGTTGTCGAACAGATCCTTGCTCCGGATTGGCGTGTCCATGTGACCGGCTTGTACCCGTGGAGCCTCTGGGGGTTGTGCAGCCTTGGCTGTTTCGTCAGGGGGTATCACGGTAGTTGTTAAAGCAAATGAGAACAATTCGTATTAAACAGATTTGCCAGTCGTTCGTCAAGCATGTTTTGCGGGGTGTGTGACGTACTTGTAGACAGCCGTGGCGCTGCCCGGTATCCGCCGGAAAGGGCCCCGGGCGGCCCGGCAGGGTAGAATCCGCAGCTTTCCCGCTTCAGCCCCCCGGATTCGCCATGCCCCTGATTACCCTCGACGATGCCTGCCTTGCCTTCGGCCATGTCGCCCTGCTCGACAAGGCGGCCTTCCAGCTCGACCCCGGCGAACGGGTTGCGCTCATCGGGCGCAACGGCAGCGGCAAGTCGAGCCTGCTGAAGGCGCTCGCGGGGCAGGCGACGCTGGACGACGGGCGACTGTGGCGCCAGCCCGGCGCGCGGGTGGCCTACGTGCCCCAGGAGGCGGATTTCCCCCTCGAGCGCAGCGTGTTCGCCACCGTGGCCGACGGCCTGGGCGACGTGGCCCAGCTGCTGGTGGATTACCACGCCGCGACGCTGGCGGTGGCCGAGGATGCCAGCGAGGCCGCGCTGGCCCGGCTCGAAGACCTGCAGCACCGCATCGAGGATGCCCAGGCCTGGCGGCTCGAGCAGCGTGTCGAGCAGGTGCTGGGGCAGCTCAAGCTGTCGGGCGAGGCGGTGGTGGGTAGCCTGTCGGGCGGCGGCATCAAGCGGGTTGCGCTGGCCCGGGCGCTGGTGGGCGAGCCGGAGATCCTGCTGCTGGACGAGCCGACCAACCACCTGGACATCGACGGCATTCTGTGGCTTGAAGAGCTGATCCGCGATTTTGCCGGCGCGGTGGTGGTCATCACCCACGACCGGGTGTTCCTCGACCATGTGGCGACGCGGATCGTCGAGCTGGATCGCGGCATCCTGTCCAGCCACCCCGGGCGCTTTTCCGAGTACCTCGCTCGCAAGGCCGACCAACTGGACGCCGAGGAGAAGGCCAACGCCCGCTTCGACAAGCTGCTGGCCCAGGAGGAGGTGTGGATTCGCAAGGGCGTGGAAGCGCGGCGGACCCGCAACGAAGGCCGGGTGCGCCGGCTGGAGGCCCTGCGCCGCGAACGTGGCGCGCGGCGTGATCGGCTGGGAACGGTCAAGCTGGCGCTGGATCGGGGCGAGGGCAGTGGCCAGATGGTGGCCGAGCTGGAGAACGTCAACAAGCGCTTTGGCGAGCGCACCATCGTCCGCGATTTCTCGACGCGCATCCTGCGGGGCGACCGGATCGGCCTGATCGGCCCTAACGGCGCCGGCAAGACGACGCTCCTCAAGCTCATCCTCGGTGGGCTGGAGCCGGACGACGGCCGCGTCCGCCGTGGCACTCGCCAGACGGTGGCGTACTTCGACCAGCTGCGCGAGCAGCTTGATCCGGAAGCGCCGCTCACCGAGGTTATCAGCCCGGGCTCCGACTACGTGGAGATCGCCGGTCACCGCACCCACATCATCGGTTATCTGGGGGATTTCCTGTTCTCGCCCCAGCGCGCCCGCTCGCCGGTCAAGTCGCTCTCCGGTGGCGAGCGCAACCGGCTGCTGCTGGCCCGGCTGTTCGCCCGACCGGCCAACGTGCTGGTGCTCGACGAGCCGACCAACGATCTGGACATCGAGACCCTCGATCTGCTGGAGGATCTGCTGGCCCAGTACGACGGCACGGTGTTCCTGGTGAGCCACGACCGGGCCTTTCTGGACAACGTGGTGACCCAGGTGATCGCCACCGAAGGCGATGGCCGCTGGAAGGAATACGCCGGCGGCTTTGATGACTGGCTGCGGGTGCGCAAGACCAGCGAAGCCGCCGCACCAGCTGCGACGCCCAAGCCCACTGCGCCAAAGAAGGACGTTGCGCCTGCACCCGCTGCGGCCAACAAGCCGGCCAAGCTGAGCTGGAAGGAACAGCGCGAACTGGAAGCACTGCCAGACCGCATCGCGGCGCTG
Organism: uncultured Zoogloea sp.; assembly: GCF_937894855.1. NCBI lineage: Bacteria > Pseudomonadati > Pseudomonadota > Betaproteobacteria > Rhodocyclales > Zoogloeaceae > Zoogloea > uncultured Zoogloea sp. The sequence goes on along the minus strand of NZ_CALAYQ010000151.1, from coordinate 16,254 downwards.
GAAGACGAGCAGGGCACGATCCAGGCCCGGCTCAACGACCCGGCCATCTACCGGGATGCGCCGCAGGATGTGCCACAGCTCAACGCGCGGCTGCAGGCGCTGGAGGGCGAGATCGAGGCAGCGATGCTGCGCTGGGAAGAGCTCGAGGCCCGTTCTGGCGGCAAGTAAGCCCGGTCAGGCCTGGGGCAGGGCGCGGTCGGGGTCTCCGCCGGCGGCCAGCAGGTTCTCGATCGACTCGTGGGGTACCTGCAGGCGGGCCAGCAGGTTCTCGCGGCTGATGTGGATCAGCTGCTCGATGGCCGAAAGATCGTCGGGGATCGCCGGGTTGTCCCAGCCCTGGGCGGTGTGGCGGGCGAGGCTGTTGGCCAGCTGCACGGTGCGCACCCGGGCATTGTCGATGTAGCGCTCGTCCATCATCGATACCAGCAGGTCGGGCAGGTGCCAGTGGCGCACCAGCGCCTGCTGCAGTTCCTTGGCCGAGAAGTTGAATACCGAGCGCTGGGCCACCGCCGAGCGCAGCCCGCGGTCGACCCGCTGGAGTTCATACACCTGCTGGGTGAGGGTTGGGGCGAAACACCAGCACAGGATCTCGGTGACCTCCGACAGCAGCGCCGCCACCGTCACCTCATCCACATCCAGATCATGGCGCACGATCGCCCAGTCGCGGGCGTAGCGGGCCGCCCGTCGGGCGCGGCTGATCACCCGCAGCACGCCCACCAGGGCCTTCGGATGCTGGGCAATCTGGCCTTCGATGGTCGGCTGGTCGGCAAAGTCGCGCAGGAACGGTGAGATGCCCATCATCATGATCGCCCGCTCGATCGTCGTGATGTCGTGGTTCTGCCGGGCGCGCCGGTTGGCCTCGATGTGGATCAGCACCTTCAGGGTCATCAATGGGTCCGACAGCACCAGCGCGGCCACCGTCCGCCCGTTGATGCTGTCCTCCTGTTCGAGCATCGCCTGGAGCTCCTTGACCGTGTGCTTGAGCACGGGCAGGGGTTCCTGGCTGAAGAAGGCGATGTAACTGTCGATGGTGTCGAACGGCTGTGGGATCAGGGCCATTGTCATGCTCCGGCGGGTGATGACCTCATTTACGGCAGGGCGGTCGCGGGATTGAGTCCCAGGGCGGAAGTTGGGGCAAGCGGGCTGGTGGCCAAGGCTATAATCGGCCGACCAACACAAAGGGTTGCCGTCGCGCATCCCGTTCCAGAGGAGAGCAAAACCATGTCCAGCGTCCCGAACCCGTTCCAGGCCTTTGTTCTGCGGCAGGACGAGAACCGCAAGGTGCTCGCCGCGATGGAGCCTCTTACCGTCGACCAGCTCGATGCCGGTGAGGTTCTCATCGAGGTGGCGTATTCAAGCGTCAATTACAAGGACGCGCTGGCCGCCACCGGCGCCGGCAAGATCATCCGGCGCTTCCCGTGCGTGGGCGGCATCGACATGAGCGGGACGGTGGTCGAGAGCGCCGACCCGCGCTTCAAGCCGGGCGACGCCGTGATCGCCACCAGCTACGACATCGGCGTGGCTCACCACGGCGGTTACGCCCAGTACGCCCGCGTGCCGGCCGGCTGGGTGGTGCCGCTGCCCGACGGCCTGTCGCTGTTCGACGCGATGGCGCTGGGCACCGCCGGTTTCACTGCGGCGCTGGGCATCGTGCGGATGGAAGACAACGGCCTGGCGCCCGCCAGCGGCCCGGTGATCGTCACCGGCGCCAGCGGCGGCGTGGGCGGCCTCGCCATCGACATGCTGGCGGGCCTTGGTTATCACGTGGTGGCCCTCACCGGCAAGGCTCACGAAGAGGCCTACCTCAAGGATCTGGGCGCGGCCGAGATCAAGCTGCGCGACACCATCGACCCGGCCAAGACCCGCCCGCTGGACGTGGGCCTGTGGGCTGGCGCGGTGGATAACGTGGGCGGTGACATCCTCGCCTGGGTGCTCTCGACCATGAAGCAGGCCGGCACCGTGGCCAGCATCGGCAACGCCCAGAGCATCAAGCTCGACACCACGGTGTTTCCGTTCATCCTGCGTGGCGTGAGCCTGCTGGGCGTCGACTCCGGCTACATGGGCGAGCCGACCCGTACCCGCGTGTGGCAGCGCCTGGCCGGCGATCTCAAGCCGCGCCACCTCGCTTCCATGACCCGCACGGTGCCGTTTGCCGAACTGCCGGGCGTTTTTAACGACTTCATCGCCGGCAAGGTCAAGGGGCGCACGGTGATTGCCGTTAAGGGGTGAAGTCCCCAACAGCGAGTCCCCAGCATGAACGATTCAACCGATCAGGCCCTGCCGCGTGTTCTGATCATTGACGATTCCCGGATGGTCAGAGCATCGATCATCCGGCACGTGAGGGACCGCTTTGACGTGCGTGAGGAAGCGGACGGGGAGGCCGGCTGGAGGACGCTGCTGGTCGACCCGACCATCCAGGCGGTGATCACCGACATCGGGATGCCCAATCTCGATGGCTACGGCCTGCTGGAGCGCATCCGTTCCTCGCGCCTGTCACGCATCAACACCCTGCCAGTGGTGGTCATCTCCGGCGACGACGAGCCGGACGTGCGCGTCAAGGCCAAGAGCGCCGGCGCCACCGACTTCATCTCCAAGAGCATCGGCAACATCGAGCTCCTGGCGCGCCTCGAGGCGCTCACCCAGCTCGCCCGCACCCAGCGCGATCTCGAGGAAAGCCGCGCGGCCCTGGCCACCGCCAGTCCGGTCGATCCGACCTCCGGGCTCGCCACCCAGTCCTACCTGCATTACCACGCCTCCCAGGAGCTGTCCCTCGCCCAGCGCAAGCATGGCGCCCTGTCGGTGATGGTCATCGAGATCGACCAGTTCGACACCCTCGTGGCGCGCTACGGCGCCCACGTGGCGCAGCTGGTCAATCGCAAGCTCTCGAAGATCATGGCCACCAAGCTGCGCAAGGAAGACACCGTGGCCGAACTGGCTCCGGCGCGCTTTGCGGTGGTCTCGCCCAGCACCGACATGCTCGGCGCCTGCGGCTTTGCGATGCGCCTGCGCGGGGCGATCGAGCACATCGTGATGACCTATCGGGAGGAGCGCATCCGGATCCGCCTGACCATGGGCATCGCGGCCGCCGATCCCGATCTGCAGCAGACTGTCAGCCACCTGATCGGCATCGCCGTCGAGCGCCTCACCGCTGGGCAGCTTGCCGGCGGCAACCGGGTGATCGGTGACAGCGGCGAGGTGACGCCCGACATGCTCGCACCGCCGGCCCGCCCGCCGGTGAGCATCGACCAGCTATTGCAGCACCTGGCCACCACCGGGCCGGATGCCGCGCTGCGCAGTAAACTCCCGGATGCCATCCGGACCCTCCTTCCTCTGCTGGAATTGATAGAATCCGAGCACCCGTCCGGTCTGCCGCTTGCCACCCTCGCACGCGTCGCAGAAGCCGGCCTGGAAACGGCAGCGCACCACAACGACTGAGCGGGCGCCATGACGCACCGCCGCCGCTGCCCATGTTCGGACTTTATTTGGGGGAGGAACCCATGGCTTCATACAAGGAATTTCACAAGCGTTCCATCGAAGACCGCAACGGCTTCTGGGGCGAGCAGGCCGAGCTGATCCACTGGAACAAGCAGCCCGAGCAGATCTACGACTTCTCCAACCCGCCGTTCGTCAAGTGGTTCAAGGGCGGTGAAACCAACCTCTGCTACAACGCCGTCGACCGTCACGCGGAAAGCAACCCCAACGGCAAGGCGCTGGTTTACATCTCCACCGAGACGGACGAAGAGAAAACCTATTCGTTCTCCGAACTGCGCACCGAAGTCATGCGCATGGCGGCGATCTACCAAAGCCTCGGCGTCAAGAAGGGCGACCGCGTCCTGATCTACATGCCGATGATCGCCGAAGCCTGCTTCGCGATGCTGGCCTGTGCCCGCATCGGCGCGATCCACTCGGTGGTGTTCGGCGGCTTCGCCTCCCACTCCCTGGCCACCCGCATCGACGATGCCAAGCCCACCGTGATCGTCTCGGCCGACGCCGGCATGCGCGGCGGCCGTCCGGTGCCCTACAAGCACCTGCTGGACGAAGCCATCAGCCTGGCCGAGCACAAGCCCGCCAAGGTGCTGATGGTCAATCGTGGCCTCGACAAGGAAATGGTCGTGGTCGAAGGCCGCGACGTGGATTACGCCACCCTGCGCGCCGCCAACATGGATGCCAACGTGCCGGTCACCTGGCTCGAGTCGTCCGAACCCAGCTACATCCTGTACACCTCCGGCACCACCGGCAAGCCCAAGGGCGTACAGCGCGACACCGGCGGCTATGCCGTGGCGCTGGCCGCCTCGATGAAGCACATCTACTGCGGCAACGCGGGCGAGACCTTCTTCTCCACCTCCGACATCGGCTGGGTGGTGGGTCACAGCTACATCATCTACGGCCCGCTGATCGCCGGCATGGCCACGATCATGTACGAAGGCACGCCGCTGCGCCCGGACGCCGGCATCTGGTGGAAGATCTGCCAGGAGCAGGAAGTCACCGTGATGTTCAGCGCCCCGACCGCCATCCGCGTGCTCAAGAAGCAGGACCCGGCCTTCCTCAAGAAGTACGACCTCTCCAAGCTGCGCGCCCTGTATTGCGCCGGCGAGCCGATGGACGAAACCTCCCACCAGTGGATGATGGACGAACTGGGCATCCAGGTCATCGACCACTACTGGCAGACCGAAACCGGCTGGGCGATGCTGTCGCTGATGCCTGGCGTCGAAAAGCACGACGTGCAGCTGGGCTCCCCGGGGTTCCCGGTTTACGGCTACGACGTGCGTCTGTTCCGCGACGACGGCTCGGAATGCGGCCCCAACGAGAAGGGTATCGTCGGCGTCGTGCCGCCGCTGCCGCCGGGCTGCCTGTCCACCGTGTGGGGCGACGACAAGCGCTTCGTGTCCACCTACTTCACGCTGTTCCAGGACCCGATGGTCTACTCCAGCTTCGACTGGGGCATCAAGGACGACGCCGGCTACTACAAGATCCTCGGCCGTACCGATGACGTGATCAACGTCGCCGGTCACCGTCTCGGCACCCGCGAGATCGAGGAAGCGGTGCAGTCCCACCCGGCGATCGCCGAAGTGGCGGTGGTGGGCGTGGCCGACCAGCTCAAGGGCCAGATGCCGATGGCCTTCGCCGTCGTCAAGGACCCGACCACCATCGACACCCCCGAGAAGGTCGTGGCCCTCGAAAAGGCCGTGATGAAGATCGTGGACGGCAGCCTCGGCGCCATCGCCCGTCCGGCCCGCGTGCACTTCATCTCCGGTCTGCCCAAGACCCGCTCCGGCAAGATGCTCCGTCGTTCGATCCAGGCCCTGGCCGAAGGCCGCGACCCGGGCGATCTGACCACCATCGAAGACCCGAGCACCCTGGAACAGATCAAGGCAGCCCTCACCGCCTGATTCTGCTTCCGCGCAGTACGAAAAGCCGACCGCCCAAGCCGCGGTCGGCTTTTTTTTCCTGGCAACGCAAAACATGCTCCGACTCCCGTTCCCGCTCCTCGCCCTGGCCGTCAGCGTCGCGCCCGGCATGGCCGATGCCGCTGCGCGCATCCATTGCCACACCACCTACGGGGGCGAGACGCGCCTGCACGTGGCCCGTCCGGTGGCTTCGCCCTACGGCGTCGGGAGCGAACCGATCGGCAGCCACTTCCTGTTCCGGGTGGTGTTCGAGGGGCAACCCCGCGAGCTTGCCGCGGTCAAGATCTACACCTACGCCGATCTCGATCACGGCCCGACGCTCATCCACCAGTCCACCCATCCGCTGCCCCTCGCCAATCGCGGCGCGTATGGCTTCACCGGGCTGCAGCGGGTCTACGAGCCCCGGAGGGACAGCGAACTCGAATACTGGTGCGAAGTCGCGCAGGGAGGTCGGAAATGAGCCTTCGACGCCTGCTGGCCGCCGCGGTGTTGGCCGCCCTGGCGCCGGCGGCCCCGGCCGAAAGCCTGAGCCTGATCTTCGCCGGCGACGTGATGCTCGACGATGGCCCGGGCCGGGTGGTGGCTGACGGGCGCGATCCCCTCGCGGCGGTCGCGCCGCTGCTGGCGGGCGCGGACTACCGCATCGCCAACCTGGAGTGCCCGGTAGCCACCATCGGCACGCCGCTGGACAACAAGATCTACAGCTTCCGCGCCCATCCGCGGGTGCTGTCGGTGCTGCAGGGGCGCTTCGATGCGGTGTCGCTGGCCAACAACCACTCGGGCGATTATGGTCAGGGGGCGTTTGCCGAGACGATGGCCCTGCTGGATGGCGCCGGCATCCGCCGCTTCGGGGGCGGGCGCAATCTGGTCGAGGCCCACGCGCCCCTGTGGATCGAGCGCAAGGGGCTGCGCATTGCCGTGCTCGGCTATAACGAATTCAAACCGCGGGTGTTCGAGGCCGGTGCCGACCACCCCGGCATCGCCTGGAGCGAGGACAGCCACGTGATCGCCGACATCCGCGCCGCCCGCAAGGCCGGGGCCGACCTTGTGATTCCCTTCATGCACTGGGGCTGGGAGCGCGAGCCCAAACCCTCGGCCCGCCAGCGGGCGCTGGCCCGGCGGATGATCGACGCGGGTGCGGCGGCGGTGGTGGGCGGCCATCCCCACGTCACCCAGGGCGCGGAGCTGTACCGGGGCCGGCCGATCGTCTATAGCCTGGGCAACTTTGTCTTCGATGGCTTCGACGAGCTGCCCGCGGGTCGGGTGGGCTGGCTGCTGCGGCTGGAGCTCGACCGCCGCGGCGTGGCTGCCTGGCGCACCTTTGAAGCGCGGATGGATGGCGAAGGTGTGCCGTCGCCCGCAGCCGGCGCCGTCACGCCCTGCGGCCGGCGGGGCGATCGCGTCGTGGGCGCCTGCCGCAACCCCTGAGCGGCATCAGATCAGGCCCTCGAAGAGCTGCACCGGCACGGTCTCGCCGGCCGTCACGTCGCCCCGGGTCTCGTCGATCACGATGAAGCAGTTGGCCTCGGAGAGCGAGCGCAGCACCCCCGAGCCCTGGGCCGACGCCGGTTTCACCTTCCATACGCCGTCCTCGGCAAACAGCCGGCCGCGCAGGAACTCGCAGCGGCCCGCCAGCTTGCGCACCGGTGCCACGCAGACGGCGGGCATCAGCGGCCGCTCGGGTAGCGGATCGACGCCCGATAGCTTGAGCAGGGCGTCCTGCACGAACTGGTAGAAGGTCACCATCACCGCCACCGGGTTGCCCGGCAGGCCGAACATCCAGGCCTTGCCGATGCGCCCGAAGGCCATCGGACGGCCCGGCTTGATGTCGATCTTCCAGAAACCCACTTCGCCCAGGCGCTGCATCAGATCGCGGATGAAGTCGGCTTCGCCCACCGACACGCCACCGGTGGTGAGCACCACGTCGGCGCTGCCGGCCGCGGTGAGGAAGGCGGCCTCGAGTTCGTCCGGACGGTCGGGCACCACGCCCATGTCGATCAGCTCGCAGCCCAGGCGGGCGAGGGCGCCGTGGAGGGTGTAGCGGTTGGAGTCATAGACCTCGCCCGGGGCGAGGGGGCGGCCGATGCTGGCGAGCTCGTCGCCGGTCGAGAAGAACGCCACCCGCAGGCGCCGGGTGACGGCCACCTCCGCCAGCCCGAGGGATGCGGCAAGGCCCAGCTCGGCGGGGCCCATGCGCTTGCCGCGGGGGATCGCCACGCCGCCTTCGGCCAGATCCTCGCCGGCGCGGCGCACGTTCTGCCCGCGACGCAGGCCGCCGGGCACGGTGATGCGCTCGCCGTCGACGCGGACGACCTCCTGCACCACCACGCTGTCGGCGCCCATCGGCATCACGCCGCCGGTCATGATCCGCACCGCCTGGCCGCGCCCGACGATGCCGGAAAAACCCCGTCCGGCGTAGGCCGTGCCCACCACCTGGAGCGACACCTCGCCGTCGGCCGCAAGGTCTTCGGCCCGCACGGCGTAGCCGTCCATCGCCGAGTTGTCGTGGGCCGGCACGTTGCACGGGGCGATCACGTCCCGCGCGAGGGGGCGGCCCAGGCTGGCCCGCAGGGCCACGCATTCGTGGCCGCCAACGGGTGCCACGGCGTCGAGGATGGTCCGGCGTGCTTCAAGGACGGTCAGTGTCTGGCGGGGGGCGGCGCATCCTGGGTCGAGGCTCATCGGGGGCTCCTGGCTATCGGTCGAGAGGCCTGATTAGTAACACAAATCGGAACCGCTGGAATCATTGCGGCGGTGCGCATTGACACCGCCACACGTCTGCGTATGCTGCGCTGACGGCGAGTCCTCGCGCGGCCTGCAGGCGTGCGCTGGATGAGACTGATGCAGCCCTGGTTCGCAGCTCGCGGGCCCAATAAAAACGAGGAGACATTCATGTGGAAATCGCTTCACATTGACCCCAAGAAGTGTACCGGCTGCCTGCAGTGTGAGATGGCATGCTCGGTCGAGCACACTGGGGCGATCAATCCGTCGAAGTCACGCATCAAGGTTTTCAGCTTCGAGACGGAGGGCCGCAAGGTTCCCTACACCTGTACCCAGTGCACCGAAGCCTGGTGTCTCAACGCCTGTCCGGTCGATGCGATCCGTGTCGATGCGGCCACCGGCGCCAAGCAGGTCTTCGACGACGTGTGCGTCGGTTGCAAGGTGTGCACCATCGCCTGTCCCTTCGGCACCATCAATTACAACCAGGATAGCGGCAAGGTCCAGAAGTGCGACCTGTGCGGCGGCGAACCGGCCTGTGCAGAAGCCTGCCCGACCGGCGCGATCACCTATGTGGATGCCGACTGGACGGGGATCGACAAGATGCGCGCCTGGGCTGCCAAGGCCAACACCGCTGTGACCGAATAAGGAGACCGACCATGGCCTGGAACCGAAAACTGCTGCGCGTCAATCTCACCACCGGCACCTGCACCGCCGAACCCCTCAACATGGAATGGGCTCAGGACTACCTGGGCTCCCGCGGGCTTGCCACCAAATACTTCGTCTCCGAAGTCGACCCGAAGGTCGACCCGCTGTCCCCCGACAACAAGATGATCATGTCCACCGGGCCGCTCACCGGCACGATGGCTTCCACCGGTGGGCGCTACACCGTGGTCACCAAAGGCCCGCTCACCGGCGCCATTGCGTGTTCCAACTCCGGCGGCTTCTTTGGCGCCGAGATGAAGTTTGCCGGCTGGGACATGATCATCTTCGAAGGTCGTTCGCCAAAGCCGGTCTATCTCTACCTGGAAAACGACAAGGCCGAGCTGAAGGACGCCTCCCACCTGTGGGGCACCAGCTGCTGGCACACCGAGGAAACCATCAAGCACGAGCTGCAGGACCCGCTGGTCCGCGTCTCGTCGATCGGCCTCGCGGGCGAGAACCAGGTGCTCTTCGGCTGCATCGTCAATGACCTGCACCGGGCGGCGGGCCGCTCCGGCGTGGGCGCGGTGATGGGCTCGAAGAACCTCAAGGCTGTGGCCCTGCGCGGCACCAAGGGCGTGTCGGGCGTGAAGGACATGAAGGCCTTCATGAAGATCACCGCCGAGAAGAAGAAGGTGCTGGCTGACAACGCCGTCACTGGCCAGGGCTTGCCCAAGTTCGGCACCCAGGTGCTGATGAACGTCATCAACGAGATGGGCGCGCTGCCCACCCGCAACCACCGCGACGTGCAGTTCGAGGACGCCGGCAAGATTTCTGCCGAGGCCATGCACGAGAAGCGCCCCAGCGACAACAAGCCGCATCTGGTCACCAACGCCGCGTGCTTTGGCTGCACCATCGCCTGCGGCCGCATCTCCGAGATCGACAAGGGCCACTTCACGGTGGTGAACAAGCCCGAATACTGGGGCGCCTCCGGCGGCCTCGAGTACGAAGCCGCCTGGGCGCTGGGTGCGGCCAACGGCGTGGGCGATCTCGAAGCCCTGCAGTACGCCAACCTGCTGTGTAACGAGCAGGGCATGGACCCGATCTCCTTCGGCGCCACGGTTGGCGCGGTGATGGAGCTCTACGAGATGGGCGTGCTCACCAAGGAGCAGATCGGCATTGACGCGCCCTTCGGCTCGGCCGAGGCGCTGGCCCGGCTGGCCGAGATGACCGCCCGGGGCGAAGGCTTCGGCAAGGAAATCGGCGAAGGCTCGAAGCGGCTGTGCACCAGGTACGGCCACCCGGAGCTGTCGATGACGGTTAAGGGGCAGGAGTTCCCGGCCTACGATTCCCGCGCCATCCAGGGCATGGGCCTCACCTACGCCACCTCCAACCGTGGTGCGTGCCACCTGCGTTCCTACACCGTGGCGTCCGAAGTGCTGGGCATTCCGGTCAAGACCGATCCGCTCACCACCGACGGCAAGCCCGAGCTGGTGAAGGCCTTCCAGGACGCGACCGCGGTGTTCGATTCGGCCGGCATCTGCGTGTTCACCTCGTTTGCCTGGACGGTGGCCGATGTGCAGCCGCAGATCGAGGCCGCCTGCGAGGGCGACTGGTCGATGGACAAGCTCAACCTGATGGGCGAGCGCATCTGGAACATGGAGCGCCAGTTCAACAACGCCGCCGGCCTCACCCGCAAGGATGACGACCTGCCGCCGCGCCTCAAGACCGAGCCGGCCAAGACCGGCCCGGCCAAGGGCCTGGTGAATGGCATCGACAAGATGCTGCCGGAGTACTACGAGCTGCGCGGCTGGACCCAGGAAGGCGTACCCACGCCCGAGACGCTGTCCCGCCTCGGCCTCTGAGGGCCGCGTCCGCTGCGGTTCCCGAGCTGTTGATCCAAGCGCACACGACGCCGGCTCCGGCCGGCGTCGTCGTGCCTGCGACATGAGGATTTCCCGATGAAGCATCTGATCCTGGGCAATGGCCCGGCTGGCGTGGTTGCCGCCGAGGCCCTGCGTCGCGCTGCGCCCCGCGACGAAATCGTGATGGTCGGCAGCGAGAACCTGCCGTCCTATTCGCGGATGGCGATTCCCTACCTGCTGGAAGGCAACATCGACGAATCCGGCACCTACCTGCGCAAGACGCCGGGCCACTTCGACGCCCTGGGCGTGCGCCTGCTGGAGGGCCGCGCGGTGGCGCTCGACACGGCCAAGCAGACGGTGCTGTTTGCCGACGGCCACTTTGAAACCTACGACCGGCTGCTGGTGGCAACCGGCTCCCACCCGGTGCGTCCGCCGATCCCCGGTGTTGACCTGCCCGAGGTGCAGACCTGCTGGACGCTGACCGACGCCCGCGCCATCGCTGCGCTGGCCAAGCCCGGCGCGCGGGTGCTGCAGCTGGGTGCTGGCTTCATCGGCTGCATCATCATGGAAGCCCTCGCCAAGCGTGGCGTGCAGCTTACCGTGGTGGAGATGGGTGACCGGATGGTGCCGCGGATGATGACGCCCAAGGCCGGCGGCATGATCAAGCGCTGGGTCGAGGAGCAGGGTATCCGGGTGGTCACCTCCGCCGGCGTCGAGCGCATCGACCGGGCCGAGGGCGGCGATGCGCCGCTCACCGTCAGCCTCTCCACCGGCGACAAGCTGGCCTGCGATCTGGTGATCGTCGCGGCGGGCGTCGCGCCCAACGCGGCCTTTCTCGACGCCACCCCGGTGCACGTCGCCAAGGGTGTGCTGGTGGATGCGCGGATGGAAACCTCGGTGCCCGGCATCTTTGCTGCCGGCGACGTGGCCGAGGCGCCGGATCTCTTCACCGGTGCGCACCTGGTGTCGGCCATCCAGCCCAACGCGGCCGATCAGGCCCGTGTCGCCGCCATCAACATGGCCGGCGGCAACGCGCGGATGCCTGGCGTGCTGGCCATCAACGTGCTCGATACCCTCGGCCTCATCTCCACCTCCTTCGGGCAGTGGTGGGGCGAGCCAGACGGGCAGGGCGTCGAGGTGGTGGACGAGGCGGCCTTCCGCTACCTCAGCCTCCAGTTCAAGGACGACGTGCTGATCGGCGCCACCTCCATCGGCATGACCCAGCACGTGGGCGCGCTGCGCGGGCTGATCCAGGGCCGGCTCAAGCTCGGCCCCTGGAAAGACGTGCTGCTTGAGGCACCCCAGCGTTTCTTTGAAGCCTACCTGGCAGCCACCCAGCCCGATTCCATGGCCCGCCGGCAGGCCGCGGCCGCCTTTGCCTGAAAGCCTGCATGCGAGTCGTCTTCAAGCTCTTCGCCTCCCTGGCGGACTACCTGCCTGCCGACAGGCGGGGCAACATCGTGGAGCTGGACGTGGCGCCCGGCTCCACGGTGGGCGACCTCATCACCCAGTACCGGGTGCCCGAGAAGAGCGCCCACCTGGTGCTGGTCAATGGCCATTACATCCCGCCGGCCGCCCGGGCCGGCCGGGTGTTGGCCGAGGGCGATGAACTGGCGATCTGGCCGCCCATCGCCGGAGGCTGACCCGGCCCATGGCGGAAGATGTGAGCGCGCCGGGCGGTTTCGTCCGGGAGGTCGGCGCGACGCTGGCCGAGTTTGAGCGTGGGCTGCGGCTGGCCGTGCTGGATGGCGTCTCGGCGCCGTCGCCGGGGTGCCTGCGGGTGGCCTCGGGCGGGGTGACGCTCGACATCGATCTGACTGAGCTCCCCGAACGTCGCCTGGGCCAGTTCCGCCTGCCGGTGCTTGCCGCCCGCTACCGTTTTGTTGCCGGCGACGCGCCCGACCGGGCGGCGCTGCTGGCCCACCTCGACCGCGCCATGCAGCGGGGGGGCGGATGAGCGGGCTCGGTGCGGCGTTTTCCGATGCCTTCGCGCTCCTTGCCGGCTTCGATCATCAGGTGGCGGAGATCGTCACCCTGTCCCTCGAGGTGAGTGGGCTCGCCGTGCTGCTGGGCACCTTGATCGGCCTGCCTCTGGGCGCCTGCCTGGGGGTAGGGCGCTTTCCCGGCCGGCAGCTGCTGGTGGTGATGCTCAACGGCTGCATGGGGCTGCCGTCGGTGGTGGTGGGGGTGGTGGTGTATCTGGCCCTGTCGCGCTCCGGGCCGCTGGGGTATCTGGGGCTGCTCTATTCACCCACCGCGATGGTGATCGCCCAGACGGTGCTGGTGGTGCCGCTGATGGCCGCCATCGCCCGGCAGGTGGTCGAGGACGCCTGGCGCGAATACGAAGAAGAGCTCACCGCGATGGGTTTCCGCTGGGCCGGGCGGGTGAGGGTGCTGCTTTACGACTGCCGGCATTCGCTGCTGGTGGCGGTGCTGGCGGGCCTCGGCCGGGCCATGTCGGAGGTGGGCGCGGTGATGATCGTCGGCGGCAACATCGACCGCTCGACCCGCACCATGACCACCGCCATCGCCCTGGAGACCAGCAAGGGCGACCTGCCGCTGGCGGTGGCCCTGGGCATGGTGCTGCTGGCGGTGATCCTGCTGCTCAACGGTGTGGCCTACGCCCTGCGCCAGTGGGCGATGCGGCGCTACGCATGAGGGGGCCGGCGTGTTTCCGCTGAAGGTGACCGATCTGCGCTGGTGTGTGGGCGGCCGGGCCGTGCTGGATGGCCTGACCCTCGAACTCGGCGGTGACGGCATCACCATCCTGCTGGGGCCCAACGGCGCCGGCAAGAGCGTGCTGCTGCGCAGCCTGTGCGGGCTGATCGAGCCGGAATCCGGCCATATCGATTTTGGCGGCGGGCCACGGCCGGACTTTGGCGTGGCGATGGTCTTCCAGCAGCCCAAGATGTTGCGGGATTCGCTCCTCGGCAATGTGGAGCTGGCCCTGCGGCCGTTGGGCGTGGCGGCGGCAGAGCGGCGCAGCCGCGCTCATGCGGTGCTGGAACGGGTCGGCCTCGCCCATCGGGCGACGGACAGCGCCCGCGGGCTCTCGGGTGGCGAGCGTCAGCGCCTCGCCCTGGCCCGGGCGTGGATCACCCGGCCGCGCCTGCTGCTGCTCGATGAACCCACCGCCAGCCTCGACCCGAGTTCCGTCGAGGCCATCGAACGCATCGTGCGCGAGATCCGCACCGAAGGCACCCGCATCCTGATGACCACCCACAACCTCGGCCAGGCCACCCGGCTGGCGGATGACGTGGTGTTCATGGATGCCGGGCGGGTGTGCGAGCATGCGCCGGTGCAACGCTTTTTCGCCCGCCCGGCCTCCCAGGCCGCGCGGCTTTACATCCAGGGAGAACTACCATGGCGCATGGCTTTCTGAAGTTGCTCAAATCCGCGGTGCTGGGCCTTGCTGCGCTGGCATCCGCCGCCCAGGCCGGCGAATCCATCGTGCTGGCCTCGACCACCTCCACCGAGCAATCCGGCCTGTTCAACTTCATCCTGCCGATCTTCGAGAAGGATTCGGGCATCGCGGTGAAGGTGGTGGCGCTGGGCACCGGGCAGGCGCTGGATGTGGGCCGGCGGGGCGATGCGGACGTGCTGCTGGTCCATGACCGGGCCGCCGAGGACAAGTTCGTGGCCGAAGGCTACGGCGTGGACCGCCGCGACGTGATGTACAACGACTTCGTGCTGGTCGGCCCCGCCGCCGATGCGGCCGGCGTGAAAGGCGCGAAGGACGCCGTGGATGCCTTCGGGCGCATCGCCCGCAAGGGGGCCAGCTGGGTGTCCCGCGGCGACCGCAGCGGCACCCACGCCGCCGAGCTGCGCTTCTGGCAGAGCGCCGGCGTCGAGCCCAAGGGGCAGGGCTGGTACAAGGAAGCCGGCGCCGGCATGGGCCCGACCCTCAACATGGCCGCCGGCATGGGTGCCTACACCCTGGCCGACCGGGGCACCTGGGCCAGCTTCAAGAACCGCCAGGATCTGGCCATCCTCTACGCGGGCGACCCCAAGCTCTACAACCCCTACGGCGTGATGCTGGTGAATCCGGCCAGGCACCCCCACGTCAAGCGCGCCGCGGGCGAGCGCTTCATCAACTGGATCACCTCGGCCGAAGGCCGCCGGGCGATCTCGGCCTACCGGATCGGCAACGAGCAGCTGTTCTACCCGCTGCCGGTGGCGCGCTGAGGGGTTCGGGCCTCCGGGCTCCCGGGTCGGAGCAAAAAGGTCCCAACCCGGAGCAAAAAGCGCCCAGTCGGAGATGCCGGGCTCCGGCCCCGTCGCAGGTTTGCACCGCGGCCCCATCCCATCACCCAGGAGATACGTGCCATGAAATCCGTCTTTCCCATCTCTGCCCTCGCGGTGCTTGTGCTGACCGCTGCGCCCTATGCGGCCCACGCCGCCTGCCCCAGCGATCTCGAAGCTGCAGCCGTGGCCGCCGCCATCGTCGCCCGCCAGCCGGTGCCCGCGCCCGCCGCCGAGATGAGCATGGCCGACGGCCTGTGCGGCCGCGACAAGGTGGTGCGCTTCCTTGCTCAATCTTACGGCGACGTGGCGGGCTACAAGGCCGGCCTCACCAACCCGGCGGTGCAGAAGCGCTTCAACCACGACGCGCCCCTGAGCGGCACGCTGTTCAAGTCCATGCTGGTGGCTGATGGCGCCGAACTGCCGGTGAGTTTTGGCACCCGCCCGGTGTTCGAGGCCGACATGATCGTCGAAGTGAGCGACCCGGTCGCCCTGGCCAAGGCCGACACGCCCCTGGCTGCCCTCAAGGCGCTCAAGAGCTTCTCGCCATTCATCGAGCTGCCCGACCTGATGGTGGCCGACCCATCCAAACTGGGCGGCGCAATGCTGGCGATGGTGAACGTGGGCGCCCGCGCCGGCGTGCTGGGCAAGGCCACCCCGATCCAGCCCAGCCCCGGGCTCGCCGACACCTTCGCCACCATGACCGTCACCCTCACCGACGCCACCGGCGCCGTGCTCGACACCGGCAAGGGCAGCGCCACCCTCGGCAACCCCCTCAACGCCGCCAGCTGGCTGGCCCGGGATCTCGCCGCCGCCGGCACACCGCTGAAGCGCGGCGATCTGCTGTCGCTGGGTTCCTTCACCAAACTCTTCCCGCCCAAGGCGGGGATGGCCGTGACGGCGAAATACGAAGGGCTGCCGGGTAATCCGGTGGTGGGGGTCAAGTTCCGCTGAGGGGCGAGTCGGCAGAAGGGTCGATTCCGCCGAATTGCCCGGCTGCGTTGCTCAAGGCTCGCCTGCTTCGGCGAGCATGGCCTGGAGCGCGGCAATCATCTCGTCGAGCCCTTCGACCAGCAGCCCCCTGGCTTGGAGTGCTAGCGCAATGTCGAGGGCGCGCCTCAAATGCTCGACCGCGTGCGGTGGGTCCGTCTGGGCAATGCGGACGAGAGAAACGATCAAGTCCCGCTGGTAGTCGGCGCGCTGGGGTTCGGCCTGGGCGAGCCGCTGGGCGATGGCGAGTCTCTTGAGGAAATAGTCGCGGGCCTCGTCGCCCTGGCCTAGGGCGGTCATCAGGTCGCCGAGGCGTTCGTAGGAGACGGACAGGTCGCGCTGGTAGTCGGCGCGCTGGGGTTCGGCCTGGGCGAGCCGCTGGGCGATGG